>JBPCWF010000716.1:0-2754 GCA_051009775.1 Hyphomicrobiales bacterium
TCTATGACCTACTATGCAGTCGTCCGAGTGACGCTAATTGACGATTCCTGGGTCGAGGAGTATCTGCCGGCTGTGACGGCCTTGGTGCATAAGCATGGCGGCAATTACCTCGCGCGAACCATGACCATGGAGCGCCTTGAAGGAGAGACGGAATTGCCTTCCGTTTTCGTCATTATCGAGTGGCCGTACTACGGAAACCGAGGAACCGAGGCTGGCCGGCCGCAACTCTGTGGTTGACTGGCCGAGGTTCCGGGCTATCGGGAACCTGGCCAAGGAGAAAGGCCGACAATAGGTGACCGCGGCCAATTCAATCCTCGGACGTAGCGATTCGTAACCCCAACCCGAGCATTGTTACGCCAGTAAGCCCTTCCAACGATCGGCGCACTTTCGGCCTGCGCAGAACGTTTCCGGCCTTCTCGACAAGCACGGCATAGCTTGTCTGCCAGAGAAAGGTCATCGTACAGAAAACCAGTCCGAGTAGCAGTGCGGACAGAAATGCCGATTCGCCTTGTGGTATGAATTGCGGCAGGAGGCTCGCGAAGAAAGCCGCCATCTTTGGGTTGCCAAGATTACTGATCATTCCTTGAAAGAAGCCTTTTCGGGGCGAAAGCTTGATTGATCTCGTGGTGCGTTCTCCCGTCGTGTGCCGTGACGAGATGAGTGCAGCGCGCAAAGACTGCAACCCAAGGAACATCAGATAACCTGCGCCGGCCAGTTTGATGGCTGAAAATATGCCTTCAGATGCGGAAAGCACGGCGACCACACCCAAAGAGGTCGCGATGGCCCAAACCATTTGCCCGGAGGCGACGCCCAATGCGGTCGCGATGCCGCCGCCTCGACCTGCGGCGAAACTGTTACGGACAGTGAGCGCCGTATCTTGTCCGGGCGTCACTATCACGACGCCAGAGATCGCCAAAAACGCCAGAAATGACCCGTCCAACTTGTCGCCACCCGTACTCTGCGGATGCTATCACGTTGAGTCCGATGGCTAGAGGTTTTCGCTCGGCACCTCAAGCGCAATGTTGTCCGTTCTGGCTACACGCTGCCTTCCGGAGGGCCCGTCTGGCGGTCTTCGGGATCCTTGCCGGGCTCGGCCGTAGCGGACTGGAGAGGCTCGCGGAGGTCATCGCCGGCGATCGCGATGGGAGCGGGCCCGCTGAGGCGTGGAGCTGCCTGCTGGCCTTGCGCGGTCCAGTGTCGGCCTGCGGATTGCCAAATCCGAGTGGCAGGCCCTGACTGACCTACGTTATCATCTCCGGCCCTGGCCCTCCGGTGGGCCAGGTGGTGCCTGCCCAGCGCTGAATTCGGTTGCGTCCCGGTCGTCAAGGTTCGTCTCATCCGCCAGCGAGGAGTCCCTATGCACAAGGTTCAGAGCAACAATCCGCAACAGTCAGACGACTCTGTGATCACCCCGACCTACGCCAGCCGCAGCATGGATCATGCGATCAACAAGCACGAGATCTCGGGGCAGGGGATGGAGCCTCGAGTGGCGGCGAGCATCATCCGTGACGAACTGATGCTGGACGGCAACTCGCGCCTCAACCTGGCGACCTTCGTGACGACGTGGATGGAGCCGGAGGCCCGCGATCTGATGCGCGAGACCTTCGACAAGAACATGATCGACAAGGACGAGTATCCGCAGACGGCTGAGATCGAAAGCCGCTGTGTCAACATCATCGCCCGTCTCTGGAATGCCCCGGTGGATGGAGAGGCCTGCGGCACCTCGACGATCGGCTCCAGCGAGGCGGCCATGCTGGGCGGCATGGCGATGAAGTGGCGCTGGCGCGCGCGCCGGCGGGCGACCGGCAAGGACAGCGACTCGCCGAACCTGGTGATGGGCTCGAATGTTCAGGTGTGCTGGGAGAAGTTTTGCCGTTATTGGGATATCGAGCCGCGTTTGGTGCCGGTCGAGGGCACGCGCTATCACCTGGGCGTGGAGAAGGCGATTGCACGCTGCGACGAGAACACCATCGGCGTGGTGCCGATCATGGGCAGCACTTTCGACGGCAGTTACGAGCCGGTGAAGGAGCTGAACGACGCCTTGGATGCGCTTCAGGACAAGACCGGGCTCGACATTCCGATCCATGTCGATGGCGCGAGCGGCGGTTTCGTCGCCCCGTTCCTGCAACCGGACATCGAGTGGGACTTCCGTGTTCCCAGGGTCAAGTCGATCAACGTGTCCGGGCACAAGTACGGACTGGTCTATCCCGGCGTCGGTTGGATCATTTGGCGGGATTGGGGCGAGTTGCCGGACGATCTGATCTTTCGGGTCAACTACCTGGGCGGCGAAATGCCGACCTTTGCCATCAACTTCTCCCGCCCGGGAAATCAGGTCGTTGCCCAGTACTACAACTTCCTGCGTCTCGGGTTCGACGGCTACAGGAAGGTTCACCAGACCAGCCAGGATGTCGCGCGTTATCTCTCAGGGCAGATTGCCGGGCTCGGGCCGTTCGAGTTGCTGAGCGACGGCAGCGACATTCCCGTCTTCGCCTGGAGGCTGAAGGAGACGAAGAACTTCAGCCTGTTCGACCTGTCGGACCGGCTGCGCGACCGCGGCTGGCAGGTTCCGGCCTATACCATGCCCGAGAACCTCGAGGATCTGGTGATCGCGCGTGTCGTGGTGAGGGAGGGGTTCAGCCGGGACATGGCCGATATGTTGCTCGACGACATCCGGCGCCACCTCAAGGCTCTGGCCTCCCGGACCGGCCAGCAGCCGCAGCCACCACGGCCGCAGTTCCGGCACTAGGCGTTGGG
>JBPCWF010000717.1:0-4742 GCA_051009775.1 Hyphomicrobiales bacterium
TGGTGGGGCAAGGCGATGAAGATCGCGGGCGAGGACGACGACCGGGTGGTCGACGGCGTTTCCTTCCTGCGCCGCATCAATGGCGGCGAGCGGCCGGAACTTCCCGAAACCGTGGTTGTGGTCGGCGGCGGCGACGTCTCGATGGACGCCTGCCGGGCGGCCCTGCGCATGCCCGGCTGCGAGAAGGTCAAGGTGGTCTACCGGCGCGGCCCCGACGAGATCCCCGCCCGCATGGACGAGCTCGACGGCGCGATCAAGGAAGGCATCGAGTTCATCTATTTCACCCAGCAGGTTTCGGTCGCGTCCAGGGGCAACGGTCTGGCGCTGACCTGCGTGCAGACCGAGCTCGGCGCGTCGGACCCCGAGGACGGCCGGCGCCGCCCGGTGGTGGTCGAGGGGTCCGAGCACGAGATCGACTGCGGCATGGTGATCGCAGCGGTCGGCCAGCAGGCGGAAAGCGCCCACCTCGCCGAGCGCGACCTGATGGCGGGCGACCGGGTGGCGACCGCGTGGGACAGCATGCGCACCGGCGACCCCCAGGTGTTCGCGGCGGGCGACGGCGCCTTCGGCGGTTCGACTATCGTCATGGCCATGAACCACGGACAGCGCGCGGCCTATTACGTCAAGCAGTTCCTGCTCGGGCACGACGAGCCCCTGCCCTACCGCACGCCCTACCGCACGCGCCGGGTGCCGGTCGCCCAGGACATCATGTGGGAGCGCTTCCCGCGCCAGGAGCAGGAGTTCCACGGGGTCGGCGACAACCCGGCCGAGTTTCCCGAGATCGAGACCGGCTACGACATCGAGACGGCCAAGGCCGAGGCCGCGCGGTGCTACCGATGCGACGCGGAGACCGGGTCGTCGGACTATTCGGTCGCGCACCGCGAGGACATCTTCTCCATGGCGCGCACCAACCCGCTCGACGCGCGCAAGAACCGGGCGATGCTGTCGCGCAGGCTCGAGATCCGCGACAACCCGTTCCCGGCGGATCGCCCGGGCTCGATGGACGATCTGGTGTTCCTCCCCGCAAACCTGTCACGCCTGGTGATCGATCCCTACCGCGAGGCCTGCCGGGTCGATTTCGACCTCGCCGGCAAGCTCGAAATGGACCGGCCGTTCTTCATCGGCGGCCTGGACGGCGCGCCTGACCAGGTCTGGACCGGCCTGCGCGCGGGCCTGCAGGCCGCGAATTGCGGCTATGTCGGCCGCGCCGCGCCGGGCGACGGCGTCACCTGGCTGCAGGTCATCGCGGGCCCGGACGACCAGCCGGACGCCGGTGCCGCCGGTCTGATCTACGCCTATAGCTCGACCAATGGCCGCGTCCCCGAGCGCCTGAGCGAGACCCAACTTCTCGGACTCGCCATATCCGATGCCGCCGATATGGAGAGCGCGGTAGCGCGGGCGTTCGAGGCGGACTGCGACGTGCTCCTGCTCGACGGCACGGGCGGCATGACCCTGCCCTGGGCGGAGCTTGCGGCCGCGCCCGATCTCAACGTCATGCGCGAGGCGATCCGCGTGCTGCGCGCCATGAAGCGCGAGGAGCATATCGACCTCATATGGTTCGGCGGCGCGCGCTCGGGCACCGATGCCGCCAAGCTGATCGCCATGGGCGCCAACGCCGTGGTCTACGGTGTGCCGGTGGGGCTTGCGCTCGGGGGTGAGATCACCGAAGACCATCAGATGCGTTTCGCGGCAGACCGCTCGGACGAGGAGCGCAGCACCGCGGTCGAGAACCTGCTCAAGGCCCATGCCGGCGAGGCCTCGATGATGGCGCGCTGCACCGGCAAGACCAAGCTTCAGAACCTGGAGCCCGAGGACATGCGCGCGATCACCATCGCCACGGCCGAGGCCTCCGGCATTCCGCTCGTCGGCAAGCAGGCGTGACCGCGGAACGGGGGTC
This sequence comes from Hyphomicrobiales bacterium, assembly GCA_051009775.1. Lineage (GTDB taxonomy): Bacteria > Pseudomonadota > Alphaproteobacteria > Rhizobiales > JAJFHB01 > JBPCWF01. Next base: position 1,898 of record JBPCWF010000717.1, read on the forward strand.
CGCTACGGCTCAAGACATCATTGGATTCCCAACACAAACATCGTAATCATACCGCGCTTTAAGCAAACAAAAGTCCAAGGGAGGGGTGCCGTCATGGCCGTCGATCTCGCCAAAGTGGCGAAAGAAAAGAAGATCAAATATTTCCTGATCAGTTTCTCCGACATGTTCGGTGTGTCGCGTTCGAAGCTGGTGCCGGCGCGCGCCATCGGCGAGATGCAGAAGGACGGCGCGGGCTTTGCCGGCTTCGCCGCCTGGCTCGACATGACGCCGGCGCATCCCGATATGTTCGCCATTCCCGATCCCTCGAGCCTGATCCAGCTGCCGTGGAAGCCGGAGGTCGGCTGGCTCGCGGCGGATCTGTGGATGGACGGCAAGGAGGTCGAGGCCAGCCCGCGGGTCATGCTCAAGCGCCAGATCGCCGCCGCGGCCAAGCTCGGCTACCGCCTGAAGACCGGCGTCGAGTGCGAGTATCATATGATCAACGAGGACGGCACCGACATTTACGATCCGCGGGATATCCAGTCCAAGCCGTGCTACGACCAGGCCGCGCTGATGCGCCGCTACGACGTGATCAGCGAGATCTGCGACGCCATGATCGGTCTCGGCTGGAACCCCTATCAGAACGACCATGAGGACGCCAACGGCCAGTTCGAGATGAACTGGGACTATACGGATTGCCTGGAGACCGCCGACCGGCACACCTTCTTCAAGTTCATGGTCAAGTCGATTGCCGAGAACCACGGCCTGCGCGCCACCTTCATGCCCAAGCCGTTCGTCAACCTGACCGGCAATGGCTGCCACTGCCACGCCTCGCTGTGGGACAAGACGGGCAAGAAGAACCTGTTCGACGGCAAGGACGAGATGGGCATGTCCGAGCTCGCCTATGACTTCCTCGGCGGTGTCATGCATTCCGCCGAGGCGCTGTGCGCCTGGTTCAACCCGACCATCAACAGCTACAAGCGGATCAATGCCCCGCGCACGCTCTCGGGCGCCACCTGGTCGCCCAATACGGTGACCTTCGGCGGCAACAACCGGACCCATATGGTGCGCATACCCGACGCCGGGCGGTTCGAGTTCCGCCTGATGGACGGCGCGGCCAACCCCTATCTGCTCCAGGCCGGTGTGCTGGCCGGCGGGCTCGACGGCATGGCCAACAAGCGCCATCCGGGCAAGCGGATCGATCTCGACATGTACGCGCATGGCTACAAGGTGCGCGGCGCCAAGAAGCTGCCGCTCAACCTGCTCGACGCGCTGCGCAATCTCGAAAAGAGCAAGGTGATCAACGAAGCGTTCGGCAGGGATCAGATCAAGAGCTACGTCAAGCTCAAGATGGACGAGTGGAACGACTATTCCCGCCATATGACCCAGTGGGAGCGCGATCAGACGCTCGACTGCTGAGCACGGAACCCGGCGGCGGTGCCCGGTGGCGCCGCCGCAAGCCCGGATTGCACGCACCTTGGCCCCACATCCCAACAGAATTCGCGCCGCCATCGATGCCCTGCCGGCCAGGCCGGGCATCGTCATCGGGCTCGTTCTGGTCGCCGGCGTGCTCTCGGTGTTCTACTACACGACTTACACGGCCTGCACCCATAACGCCCGCCTGCGCGCGCAGCTGATGACCGGCATCGAAGCGGCATCGGGGGCACAGGTCCGGCTCGCCGACGTCATGGGGTTCACCTGGGACAAGATCAGGATCGCCCAGGCCTTCAGGCCGCCGGGCAAGGTCACGAGCTGCCCGTTCGGCTGGGACTGGAGTTCGGAGGAACGCCAGCGCCTTACCGCCTCCGGCCTGTTGACCGTCATCGCTTTCCTGAAGGCCGACCGGCCGGTCGAAGTGATCGACGTCAGCGGCGAGGACGTCAGGTTCGACGACCTGAAAGACGCCTATACGAGTGACGAGGCGGTGTTCGCGGTCGAACGGCAGGACGGCGGCGCACCGCGATTTGTCCTGAAAGCGGCAGGGATCCCCTGACCTCCGGCCGGAGAAATCCCGATCATTCCTCTTCTTCATGCCGGGGAGGATGCGGCCGTCCTGGTTGGCAAGCGGGTGCTGCGGGCCCGCACGCCCTTACCCATGCGCCGACAGCACCGCCACGCCTGAGAAGATCAGCGCGATGCCGCCCCATCTGACCCGGGAAATCTGCTCCTTCAGCAGGAACCGGCCGAGCAGCACGGTAATGACGCCGAAGGTCGACCCCGTCACCTGGGCGATCTCGGCCTGGGGCAAATGGCCGGCGGCGACGATTGTGACCATGCCGAGGATGTCGAGCAGACCCATGGCGACGAACACCGGCCACCATCTGAGCGGCATGTCGAAGCGCTCCGTGCCGCGGGCGAAGAACATGAGCAGCACCGCCGCGCCGAACAGGCGCGCGAACCAGGTGGTCTGGACCTCGCCGTAGATCGGCGCCGCCGCCTGCCCGGCCGTGAGCGAAACCGCGAAAGCGAGGCTCGACATCAGAGCCAACGGCACGACCCTGGCGATATTGTCCCGTTCGGCGCGGGCCGCATCGGAAGCGCCGGACGTTGCGCGCGACACGACCAGCACGCCGGCCATAACGCCGGCCATGGCGAGCCATTCCAGGGCCGACGGCCGCGACCCCATGGCAAAGGCATAGCCGACGGAAAGTGCGGGGTAACTGGCGGCAATCGGCGAGACGACCGAGATCGGGCCGATGGCGAGCGCCGCGAACAGCCACATGGTGGCAAGCGCCGAGCCGACGCCGCTCAGGGCGACCAGCCACAGGCTCGGCCAATGGGGTGTGAGCGCGTAGCCGCCGGCCAGCATCCACACGGACAGAAGCACCAGGCCGACCACGGTCGCGGCCAGTACCGTGTTGAGATG
>JBPCWF010000718.1:0-2712 GCA_051009775.1 Hyphomicrobiales bacterium
CCCTCCATCGCATCGGGCAGCCAGGTGTGCAGCAGGAACTGGGCCGACTTGCCCATGGCGCCCATGAACAGGAGAAGGCAGATCGTGGTCAGGATATCGACCTGATATCCCAGAAACTCGAAATTCTGGCCGACATGGTCCGAGGCGGAAGCGAATACCGTGCCGAAGTCGATCGAACCGAACACCATGAAAATCGCGAAGATGCCCAGCGCAAAGCCGAAATCGCCGACCCGGTTGACCAGGAACGCCTTGATCGCGGCGGCATTGGCCGAGGGTTTGTGATACCAGAAGCCGATCAGGAGGTACGACGCCAGCCCGACCCCTTCCCAGCCGAAGAACAGCTGCAAGAAATTATCCGACGTCACCAGCATCAGCATGGCGAAGGTAAAGAGCGACAGGTAGGAGAAGAACCGCGGCTGATGCGGGTCGTGGCTCATATAGCCGATCGAATAGATGTGGATCAGCGACGATGCGTATGTGACGACGACCAGCATGACCGCGGTCAGCGTGTCGATGCGGAACGCCCAGTGGACCTCGAGCGCGCCGGAGGTCATCCACCTCAGCACCTCGACCTTTTCCGCCTGCCCTTCGATCGCGACGAAGTAGAACGCGATACAGGACAGCGCCGCAGAGATGCACATGAACGTGGACGTCAGGATGCCGGCGCCCCGGGCACCGATCCATCGGCCGAAGAACCCTGCGATCAGGCAGCCGACTAACGGCAGAAAGACGATCAGGGAGTACATGCCCGCTTCCCTACCCCTTCATCACGTTGATGTCCTCGACCGCGATGGTCCCGCGGTTCCGGAAATACGCCACCAGGATGGCCAGGCCGATGGCCGCTTCCCCGGCCGCCACCGTCAGCACCAGCATGGCGAAGACCTGCCCCACCAGATCGTTGAGGAAGGCGGAGAACGCCACCAGGTTTATGTTCACCGCCAGCAGCATGAGCTCGATCGCCATCAGGATGATGATGACGTTCTTCCGGTTGAGGAAGATGCCGAAAATGCCGATCGTGAACAGGATCGCCGCGACGGTGAGGTAGTGTGACAACCCGATTTGCAACATGGCCCTATTATCCGGACGCGACGATGCGCGCCGTCAGATCCCCTGCCCCGGTTTGACTTTCTTGATCTCGATTGCCGTCTGCGGCGTGCGCGCCACCTGATCGGCCACGACCTGGCGTTTGACGCCGGGTTTGTGCCGCAGGGTCAGCACGATGGCGCCGATCATGGCGATCAGCAGAACCACGCCTGCCGCCTGGAAAAGATAGACATATTTGGTGTAGAGCAGCCGCCCGATCGCCTCGGTGTTGGTGATCTCGCCCGGCGGCGGCGTCGGCGCGGCGGCGAGCGTGCCCGCCTCGGGCGAGAACGCCCAGACGCCGAGCACGAGCACGAGCTCTATCAGCAGGATGATGCCGATCGTGCCGCCCACGGGCAGATACTGCAGCATCCCTTCGCGCAGTTCCGCGAAATCGATATCGAGCATCATGACGACGAACAGGAACAGAACGGCGACCGCGCCGACATAGACGATCACCAGGATCATCGCGACGAACTCCGCGCCGAGCAGCACGAACAGGCCTGCGGAGTTGAAGAAGGCAAGGATCAGGAACAACACCGAATGCACGGGATTGCGTGCGGATATCACCATGACGCCGGCCGCGATCGTGACCGACGCGAAGAGGTAGAAGAAAATTCCGGAGATGGCCATGGCCTGGACGGTGATCCTGTTTGTTCGCGTGCTTAACGATAAGGCGCATCGAGCGCAATGTTCTTGGCGATCTCGCGCTCCCACCGGTCGCCATTGGCAAGCAGGCGCTCCTTTGAGAACATGAGCTCTTCGCGGGTCTCCGCCGCGAACTCGAAATTCGGGCCTTCGACGATCGCGTCCACCGGGCAGGCTTCCTGACAGAACCCGCAGTAAATGCACTTCACCATATCGATGTCGTAACGCGTCGTGCGCCGGGTGCCGTCGTTGCGCCGCGGCCCCGCTTCGATCGTGATCGCCTGGGCCGGGCAGATCGCCTCGCACAGCTTGCAGGCAATGCAGCGCTCCTCGCCGTTGGGATAACGCCGCAGGGCGTGCTCGCCGCGGAACCGCGGGCTCAACGCGCCTTTCTCGAAGGGATAGTTCACCGTCGCCTTGGGCGCGAAGAAATAGCGCATGGCGAGAAAGAATGCGGACACGAACTCCCACAGCATGAGTGATCGTGCGGCCTGACCCATTCGAAACATCGAACTGTCTCCCTAATCCCTCATTTCACTTCAAAGTCCCGCCGACTTCGAAAACTCGTTTCCGAGGATGTATCCCACCGCCGGAAACACGGTAAAACTCGCCACCTTGATCACCCCCATGACCACATTCGGATCGACCCGCTGGCGCTGCGTCGTCTTGGCAAACTCGTGGCTGTCCCGCAGGCGCGGATAGAGCAGACGGTCGAGCAGCGCGTAGTCGAGCAGGCCGACCACGAGGCCCAGAAAGGCCCCGAGCACACCGAATTGCGAGATCTCCGCCATCCTCCCCACCTCACGGCGCCAGATCGAAGGTGACAAGCACACCCGCGGTCAACGCCACCCAGAACAGCGACAGCGGCAGGAACACCTTCCAGCCCAGCCGCATCAGCTGGTCGTAGCGGTAGCGCGGCACGATGGCCTTGACCATGGCGAACATGAAGAACACGAAACAGACCTTGAGCAGGAACCAGCC
>JBPCWF010000719.1:0-4100 GCA_051009775.1 Hyphomicrobiales bacterium
GATCGTAGAACACAGGGTCGACCACCTCGACCAGCACCTCCTGGCGCTGCAGCGGATTGGCCGCGCGGATCACCTCGCCATGGCGGCGGCGGCCGCGTTTGAGGAAGCCGAGCGCGATATGGGTTTCGAGCGTCGGGCTCCAGGCGGCCGCGGTCACATAGCCCTCGTCATGCTCGCCATCAGTCGGGGTGTCCTTGGCCAGCAGATGGGCGCCGGCGAAGATGCGCTCCTTGGGCTTCACCGGCTTGAGGCCCACCAGCACCTGGCGGTCGACATCGACCAGGCCGTAGCGCTCCTTGAGGACGCGGCCGATATAATCGCCCTCCTTCTTGTCGGTGACCATCCAGCCGAGCCCCAGATCGTGGCCGGTCGCCAGGCCGTTGATCTCCGAGCCCGCCACATGACCCTTCTCGATGCGCATGACGCCCAGGGCCCCAAGTCCGTAGGGCACGATCCCGTGCAGCGCCCCGGCGCCTGCGAGCGCGCGCACGACCGCATCGCCATAGCGATAGGGCACATAGAGCTCATAGGCGAGTTCGCCGGAGAAACTGATGCGCATGAGCCGGGCGGGAACGCCGTTGCACACGGTGAGCTCTGCCGCGCTCAGGAACGGGAAGGCCTCGTTGCTCAGATCCTGTTCGTCGACCAGCGCCTGCAGCACGTCGCGCGCGTTGGGCCCGGCGACGGCCAGCCCAGCCCAGGCATCGCTGACCGACACCATGGAGAGATCGAGTTTCGGCCACAGCACCTGGTGGCAATATTCCAGATGCTCCATCACCGGTCCGGCCTCGCCGGTGGTCGTGGTGATGAAGAAACGATCGTCGCCCAGCCGGGTCACCGTGCCGTCGTCGAACACGATGCCGTCCTCGCGCAGCATTAGGCCATAGCGCGAGCGCCCGACCGGCAGCTTGGTGAAACTGCCGGTATAGACCCGGTTCAGAAGCTCCACCGCATCCGGCCCCTGCAGCTCGATCTTGCCGAGCGTCGAGACATCGCAGAAGCCCGCCCGGTTGCGCACCGCATGGACCTCGCGGGCGACCGCGTCCTCGAAACCCTCGCCGGCTTCAGGGAAGTAGTGCCAGCGCATCCACAGGCCGGCCTCGATGAACCTGGCGCCCTGCTCGGCGGCCCAGTCGTGAAAGGCGGAGCGCCGGACCGGCCGGTAGGTGCGTCCGCTGGCATGGCCCGCAAGCGCACCGAGGCTGACCGGCACATAGGGCGGGCGGAAGGTGGTGGTGCCGACCTGCGGGATCTTCTTGTCGAGCGCGGCGGCGAGCACCGCCAGACCGGTGACGTTCGCCATCTTGCCCTGGTCGGTCGCCATGCCGAGGGTGGTGTAGCGTTTGAGGTGCTCGACCGAGACGTAGCCCTCGCGCGCCGCCAGCGCCACGTCCTTGACGGTCACGTCATTCTGCAGGTCGACGAAGGCCTTGCCGGCGGTCTTGGCGTCCGGCCACGCGGCGGCGACCTTGCCCTGCTCCGGCCCGGCCACCGAAAGCGGCGCACGGGCGGACTTGACGCCGTCCGAGCCGGCCGCCTTGGCCGCATCGATGCCCGCACGGTCGCCGTCCTCAAGGCAATCGGCGGTGGCGTAGAGACCGCGCGCGGCGCCGGCGCAGACGAAGCCGTCGCCGGTCCGCTCCGGCGGCACGAAGCCCTGGAGCGTGCCGTCCCACACCGGTTTGATGCCGCGCTGCGAGACCAGATGAACGCAAGGGTTCCAGCCGCCGGCAACGCAGACCAGGTCGCAGCGCACGGACTTTGCCCCGCCGCCGCCGACCGGCGCGAACCGCACGCCCTTGACCCGCCTGCCGCCGCGCAGGCCGGTGACCGTAAACTCCGGGAAGACATGTTCCCCTTCGATGCCGGCGACGTTCGCCGGGTCGATAATTGCGGCGATGTCGATGCCGGCACGGGTCAGGTCTTCCGCGGTGGCGGCGACGCCGCCATTATTACCGACGATGACCGCCCGCGTGCCCGGTTTGGCCGCATAGCGGTTGACGTAGGTCCGCGCCGCGGAGGCCAGCATGACGCCGGGCCGGTCGTTGTCGGGGAATACCAGGGGGCGCTCCTGGGCGCCGGTCGCGATCACCACCTGTCTGGCCGCGATGCGCCAGAGCTTCTGGCGCGGCAGATGCGCCGGCGGCTCGGTCAGGTGGTCCGCGACCCGCTTCAGCGCGGCGAAGGTGTTGCCGTCATACCAGCCGACGGCGGCGGTGCGGGTCATGACCCGGACGCCCGCGCCGTCAAGCCGGCCCTCGACCTCGCGCGCCCATTCGGGCCCGGAACTGCCGTCGATCTCGATGCGTTCCGACAAGAGCGAGCCGCCGAGCCTCGGCCCCTCTTCGCACAGGATCACCCGGGCGCCGGCGGCGGCGGCGGCCTCGGCCGCCATCAGGCCGGCCGGCCCGGCCCCGACCACCAGCACGTCGCAATGGGCGTAAGCACGCTCATAGCGGTCCGGGTCGTTCTCCGTCGCGGCCCGTCCGAGCCCGGCGGCGCGCCTGATGAACGGCTCGTAGACACTGGTCCAGAACCGGCGCGGCCACATGAAGGTCTTGTAGTAGAAGCCCGCCGCCAGAAACGGCGACAGCCTGGAATTGACCGCCATCAGGTCGTATCTCAGGCCCGGCCAGCGGTTCTGGCTCTGGGCGTCGAGCCCGTCATAAAGCTCGACCGTCGTGGCCTGGCTGTTTGGCTCGCGCCGGGCACCGCTGCGCAGTTCGACCAGGGCGTTGGGCTCGAAGCTGCCGGCGGTGTAGATGCCGCGCGGGCGGTGATACTTGAAGCTGCGGCCGACGAGGCGCACGCCATTGGCGATCAGCGCCGAGGCGAGCGTGTCGCCGCGATAACCCTGGAACCGGGTGTTGTCGAAAGTAAAGCCGACCGGATCCGAACGGTCGATCAGCCCGCCCTCTGCAAGCCTGAACTTCTGGCCTTTCACCGGCATCCTCACCTGGCCGCCCCCTTGCCCGCCTTGGCGAGGCGGACCGCGAACACCTCGTGGGTCAGCGTGTCGCGCTCGACCTCAAGCCAGGCGCCGCAGCCGCCTCCGTGGCGCCAGTGCTCGGTATGGGCCCCGCGCGGGTTGTCGCGCAGATAGACATAGTCGTGCCACTCGGCAGCGGCCGACAGGTCGGCGGATACCGGCCGCCTGACCGTGGCGTCGCCGCGATAGTTGAACTCCTCCAGGGGGCGCTCGCCGCAGATGGGGCAGGAAAGTCTCATGAAAGTCTCATGGCCGCTGTTTAGTGATAATTGGGCTGGGGCCCTGCCCCTTTTGTGTCGACCGCATAGCCGCGGGCGAACCGGTCGAGGGTGTAATAGGCGTTGTAGGCGTGCGGTTCGTCCCTGGCGATGGTGTGGGCGAAACACCAGCCGGATGCCGGCGTCGCCTTGAAGCCGCCGTAGCACCAGCCGGCATTGAGATAGAGACCTTCTACCGGCGTGCGGCAGATGAAGGGCGAGCCGTCCATCGACATGTCCATGACCCCCGCCCAGTGGCGCAGCAGGCGCAGGCGGGCGAGGCTCGGCATCAGGTGCATGGCGGCCTCGACGGTCGCCTCGATGGTCGGCAGGTTGCCGCGCTGGGCGTAGGAGTTGTAGCCATCGAGATTGGCGCCGAACACGAGGCCGCCCTTGTCCGACTGGGAAATGTAGAAGTGCCCGTGGCCGAAGGTCACCACCGTGTCGATCACGGGCTTGATGCCCTCCGTCACGAAGGCCTGAAGCTTGTGGCTCTCGATCGGCAGGCGCAGGTCGGCCATGGCCGCGACATGGCTGGTGTGGCCGGCGACCGCAAGTCCGATCTTGCCCGCCTTGATGGCGCCGCGCGAGGTTTCAACGCCGATCGCCCGGCCCGAGCCGTCGCGGGTGATGCCGGTGACCTCGCAGTTCTGGATGATGTCGACGCCGCGCATGTCGGCGCCGCGCGCATAGCCCCAGGCAACCGCGTCATGGCGGGCGTTGCCGGCGCGGCGCTGCAACAGGCCGCCATAGACGGGAAAGCGTGAATTGCCGGCATCGATCGCCGGCACCATGTCGAGCGCCTGGTCGCGTTCCAGCAGTTCGGCATCGGCGCCATGCAGGATCATGGCATT
>JBPCWF010000720.1:0-6857 GCA_051009775.1 Hyphomicrobiales bacterium
GAAGAACATCGGCGGCGGCACGGACGTCAAGACGTTCGGTGGGGCGCAGCGCGGCGCCGCGCGCTCGCGCTAAAGCATGTCTCCCGAAAGTGGGCACCGGTTTCGGGGACAAGACATGCTTTCACAACGAGCTAGGGCGATGACGCGAATCAGAATGATCGCGACACGCTCTAGGCCCGGAATTCTCCGAAAGCCGACGCTTCCGGACATTCATCCACAGGCACTGGCGCGCACCGGACGGCTATCGCTGTCGCCTGGGGCGTGCCCCTTCGGCCGTTAGCCGTCATCCGTCTGGTGACTGCAAAGTGATCCCCGCTCACGTTCGGCGCATCCAAGGCCTCCGGCGGAACGGAGCATGTCTGCACGGCTAATTCGAAGCCACACGGCCAAATATATCAATATAATGTGATAATTCGTGAAATTAGTGATATACATCACTTACAGATTGCACGTCCGCCCATACCTTATGTGTGAGAGCAAACGAACCACTCGAAATATGGGAACCGCACTCAACTGAATACCGTTAGGTGCAAGCGGGGCTTTCGAGCCTGTTAGCGAAAAGGACGATGAAAATGGACACCAAGAGCATTCCTCTGAACACCCTGGCGAAATCCGCAGCTGCTTTTGCTGTCACGCTCGGGCTGGCCGCACACCTGACCACCACGCCGGCGCACGCCGGTAAGGCTGCAATCTACTTCGGTGCCGGCGTCTTCACCGGTGTCGTCGCCAGTGAAATCGCCAGGAGCAACCGTGGGCCGGATGCCGGTCCGCCGCCGCGCCAACGCTCGGCACCGCCGCCGCGCAAGCGCCGCTCGAAGCCGAAGCCGCGCCGCCGTGAGCCTGTCGCCCAGCGCCCGCGGTTCAATCCGGCGGAAGTCGCGAAGATCCAGACCGCCCTGAACACGCTCGGCTATGATGCCGGCCAGGTCGACGGCGCCATGGGCCGCCTCACGACGACGGCGATCAGAGGCTTTCAGTTCGAAATCGACGTCAAGCAGACCGGCGTTCTGACCAAGGCGCAGAAGATCGTCCTGTTCGACCGGGCCGCCGCGACGGACACCGAAACCCAGTCCGGTGAAACCAATCAGGAAACCACGTCGTCCAACGGTGTGTCCCAGAATACTCAGGCCAACACGTCGCAAAACCAGCAGCCGGCCACGACGGTCAGTTCCAAGCAGGGCCGCATCAAGGTGCAGAAGGCTCTGAACACGCTCGGCTATCCGACCGGAACGGAGAACGGCACGATGACGGCGCAGACCCGCGAAGCGATCAAGGCCTTCCAGCTCGATATCTCGCATGAGGCGACCGGCCTGCTGACGGCGGATCAGCGCACCGTCCTGTTCAACGACGTCGCGGCCATCACCGGCGGTGAGACCACGACCGGACAGCAAGCCCTCAACGCTGCGGAATAGTCCGCCGCAACATCATCGGCCCCAAACCGGGCTCACCATTCTGCGGCCGCTTCTCCGGAGCGGCCGCAGTTCTTTTGCGCTGTTCCGGTTCGTCTGGCGCAGGGTTGGCCCTAGTCCGGCAGCCCGGCCTTGTGCATACCGTCGCGGAAGCGCTGCTTCTGCGCCGCATCCCGGTAACGAAGCCCCTTCATATAGTCTTCGATGGAGAAATCCGGGTCGATCCTCAACACCTCGGCCGCAGCGGCGCGCGCGTCCTGGTCCCTCCCCAGCTCAGCGTAGATTGAAGCCAGGAGAACGTGGGCGTGATGGAAATCCGGGGACCGGCCAACTGCACCCTTTGCGTATGCGACGGCCTCGGCGTACCGCCGCATCATGCGCTGAGCATCGGCCAGCAGGTTCAGATACCACACAGGGTAGTGAGGGCTCAGGCGCATCGCCTGTCTTATGTATGTGACGGCGTCCTCCGGGCGCCCAGAATGAAGCAGGACCGATGCGAAAGTCGCCGCCGCATCGGAGTTGTTGGGCTCGAGCGCAACGGCTTTCCTGCCAAGGGTAATGGCTTGGTCGTACCGACCTTCAAGAACCGCGATCGTCGCCAGGAATACGTAGGTATCGGCAAGGCCGTCATCCAGGTCCAGCGCCTTTTGTGCCAGCGCCTTTGCCTCGTCCAGGGAACGGGCGGGTAACGCACTCCACTCCCAGCGCGCATCCTGATAGTGGCGCCAGGCCAGAAAGACCAGCGCCTCGGCGTAGTCCGGAGCAAGTTCGACGGCCTTCTCGATCAATGCCCGCGCCCGGGCGTTGTCCTCCTTGGTGTACCTCTCGATGAATTCGACCGAGCGCCAAAGGTAGGTCCATGCCTCCAAATTGTCGGTGCCGCGGCTGATCATGCGGGCCTGTTCGCCTTCCGTCAGCTCAACCTGGAGCTCGGTTGCGACATTCAGGGTGATCTCGTCCTGCAGCGCAAAAATGTCCTTGGCCTCCCGGTCGTAGCGGCCGCTCCACAGGTGGTCTCCGCTGAGCGCGTCGATCAACTGGGCGGTTATTCGCAGTCGCTCGCCGGCCTTGTAGACGCTGCCCTCGAGCACGTAACGCACGCCCAGGTCTTTGGCGACGTCGCGCACATTCACCGGCTTGGCCTTGTAGGTGAAGGTCGAGTTGCGCGCGATCACGAACAGACGGGGCGCCGACGCCAGCGTCCCGATGATGTTCTCGGTGATGCCATCGGCGAAATAGTCCTGGCTGGCATCGCCGCTCAGGTTATCGAACGGGAGCACCGCGATGGAAGGCTCGGCCGGCAGTGGCAGCTGGGCGTGGAGCACCGGTGCAACACCGTCTGGCGTCATCTGGTCGTCTTGCGCCCATCGGCCGAGCATCGTCACGCCGGCAACGACCAGGAGCACGGCGGCCACTGCCCCGGCCAGCGCCCACACACGTCTGGGGGGCGTGCCATGGCCGCGCGGCGGGGCCGGAACCGCAGCCTGAGGGGATGCGGCACCGGTTTGCAAGCCGGTTTCAACATCGGCGATCAGACGATATCCAACCTTGGGAATTGTCTCGACCACATCCGGACTGGCGGAATCGTCGTCGAGGGCCTTTCTGAGTTTGCCGATTGCACCGGTCAGCGAGTCGTAGCCGACCGTCACGCCGCCCCAGACCTGCTCGTCCAGTTCCTCCCGCGACACGACCTGTCCCGGCCGGCTGGCGAGACAGACCAGCAGCTCCATCACTTTCGGTTCCAGTCTGCGCGTCGTCTGGCCGCTCGTGACGCAGTGACCGCGAACATCGACCGCCCATGACCCAACCGTCAGCTGCCCGTCGGGCGCGGTGCATGAGAAAGACTTATGTGATGCGACGACCATTGGAGCACCCCGGTTGCACAGGTGGGTTCCAACAATCCACTGAGATCTCACGATGTTACGACAATCAGGTTCTCTTCGCAAAAAAATCGGCTTTTCTTCAGCACGCGCCGCTGCCGCCGAAAGCTAGAATCAGCCTCATTCACCAACTGTGAAACTCAGAAACGGAAGGGAACGATCATGCGGGCAATTCTTGCAGTTACGGTCGCAGCTTTTATCGGAGTTGTTGCCGCCGATGGAGCCAATGCCGCCGATCGCAGAACCATGACGCGGTCCATCCAGACGGCTCTTTCGAAAGCTGGGTGTAACCCGGGGGCGATTGACGGCGACTGGGGCCGGACGAGCCAGACCGCTCTCGAACGGTTCGCACGGCACGCCAGGGTGACTTTGCCGGGCGACCCGGTGAGCCCCGAAACACTGAAGCTGCTCAAGCGGCAGCAGGGCCGGGTCTGTCCCCGGTCACAACGGGCCGCTACGCCTGGAAGCCGGCAGCAGCCGGCAAATCGGAAGCGGGTGAAACCATATTCGGATGACAGCTGTGTCGTCTATTCCGACGAGAGCCAGTGCTAGCCTGTTCGGTGCGAATGCCGTCATTGTGCTGATGTCGCGGTTCGACTGACGGCGAGTTCTCTACCCTCCCGGCCGGTGATAACGAGACCGGCCTCCTGATCGCGCGCGATCACGATCTTGCGGATCACGAACTCCTCGCCGCGCAACGACAATCGCACCGTATACTCGCCGACCGGCAGCTGCACGGGTGCGCCGTTGACGTCGCCGGAACCGGCGATACCGCCGCTTTGGTCGAAAATTGTGAACGGTACCGTGCCGGAGAGAGCCGAAAGCAGGTTCTCACTCAGCTCATGCGCACTCGCGGCGTCGTAGTATGCGCCTTGCGACTGTGCCGCCAGGCCCTGCAGAAATGCCCTCGTGGCGCTTGCCTCGATGTCAAAACCGACGATGTTGATTCGGACCTTCAGGCCCTTCGCCTGGAGCGATGTGACGATGTCGGGGGGATAGTGCCTGGTCCCAGGATGTTCGGAGCAGGTTTCAATGCCGTCGGTCACAAGCACAACGAGCTTTTCTCCCGGCGCATCGCCGAAATCTTCTTCCAGCCTGCTGAGCGACAGTCCGATCGGCGTCTGTCCTTGCGGCTTGATGGCGAAGACGGCCCGCCGCAGCCTGGCCTTGTCGATCGGACCGAAGGGCACAACAAGCTCCGTATCGGTGCAACTGCGCGCCTTGGGGTTGCGATGGTACCGGTGGCCGTAGACGCGCAAGCCGATCTGGATGGAATTGGGAAGCTGTCGGATGACACTGCTCAGAACCTGCTTGGCGACGGCGATCTTTGCCTTTCCATCGGGCATGCGCCCCCGCATGGAGCCGGATGCATCCATGATCAGTGCGACCTTCAGCGGCGCACCGATGGACGACAGGTCGCGCGCCGACAGCCGCAGGCTTCCGGCGGAGAGATTCGATATGGGATCGAAGGATCCTCTGAATTGCCAGCTGAGAATGTCATGCGTGTTGCCGGCCGCACCGGTGCCCGAGGAAAACCCTATGAACACTTCCGTCTTGCCCAGGACTTCGGCAAGATCGACCGTCCGGGCCAGCATTGCTTCGCTCGGACGCTGGTCGCCCGACGACCAGCGAACCGTCAATCTGTCGGTGCGCCCGTCGTAATCGACCCATGCATGCCAGACTTTTCCGTTGTTGAACGGCGTCTCGACATGTCTGGCGACAACGGATTGCCGGCTGCCGTTCAGATTGATGCCGACATGATTGTCGTCCGCGTCCACACCGTTTCGCCACGTGTCGAACTCGATACCGACACTTGGTGCAATCCCTTCATAGCCGATGCCGCCACCGGTGGCACCGACTTCGTTGGACGCGGTCTGAACCGCGAAGACGATACCGTCGGCGCCCTGGATTTCGCCCGTCTGCCCCATCGGATTGGTCATTTGGAACCTGAAATAGCTGCTGAACGAGGCGTCATCGGAGATCGAGATGGGGGTCGTCAGAAAAGCGCTGGCACCCTGCCAGAGGGCGTTGGTCAGCCGCAATGCGCCGTTGCGCGTCTGGTCCCCGGCAACCTGGGCCGCGGCACCGTTCAACGTGAAGCCGGAGAGATCTTGAAAGTCATAAAAGACAATGGCGTTCTCGGTCGCGGGCTTGCGCTCCTCGGCCTTGATCGCAGGTGTCGCCGGATAGGTTGCGATACCCGCCGCCACCACGGCAACGGCCAGGAAGCGCATCGTGAGAATGTGCATGTTCATGAGCCCGATCCCTATTTCTGTCGGCGCGACAGCGCACAGCATACGTGAATGTCGCCGCTGCATGCCGCCCGGTTTTCCAATTCCGTCGTGAGCAGACGCTCCGAAGCGGTCACGATTGAGCCTAGTCATCGAGCACGAGCTCACGTCCCGCCAGCGCCCGCTCATTCACCTGGTCCAGGAACCAGACCAGCGCCGCGTTGGCGCACCAGCCGCCCGGGCAGTCCACCCGGTCGGCGACCATGAACAGGCACAGAAGGCGGATATCGACCTGCCGTGCCAGCTTTTGCCATGCCTTGGCCCCCGGCGTCTCGCCGCGTTCGGAGGCCTTGAACCAGGGCAGGTTGGTGTCATGATACTTCACCAGAGCGATCAGGTGAGGATCTTCGACGCCGTAGCGCGGCAAAAGCTCGACCGATTTGGCAGGACGGGCAGTGCCCTCGATCTTGCCGATATCGTGCAGGTAGGCGAGCTCCTCCAGTAGGGCGGTTTCCTGGTCGGTACAGCCGTTCAGGCGCGCCAGATACAGAACCCGCTGGCGCACGCCTTCACAATGCGCGTGGGCGTCGGGCGCGGTATGCCGCTCCGGGTTCAGTGATACGCTTCTGAGTTTCTCGTAGTCGGCGGCGAATTGCGCGTTGTCGGGTAGCCGGGTCATGGGTCTTGCTCCAAGTCAGACAGCCGGCCATCGGCTGTCTTGTTCATGGGCATAAATAGGGAGCGCAGCACTATTCAAAAACTATTGTTTTTCTATCTGCCATAATTGGAGATTATAATTAGGCATGTTTGTTTCGACCCGTTCGCGACAGGGATGCGGGGGAGGCAGGACGCCAAATAGCGCATCATCCCGCTCACGACTTCGTCCGCTTCAGATGCTCGTCGAGCCTGGGCATGATCTCCACGAAATTGCACGGCATGTAGCGGTAGTCGAGTTGGTTGACCAGGATCCCGTCCCAGGCGTCCTTGCAGGCACCGGGCGAGCCCGGCAGGCAGAAGATGTAGGTGCCGCCGGCGACGCCCGCCGTTGCCCGGGACTGGACGGTGGAGGTACCGATCTTCGGGAATGAGATCATGTGGAACAGGGTCGAGAACCCGTCCATGCGTTTCTCGAACAGAGCCTCGACCGCTTCGGGCGTGACGTCGCGTCCGGTGAGGCCGGTGCCGCCGGTCGTGAGCACCGCGTCGACCTCGTCATTCTCGATCCATGACCGGACCTTGGCCTGAATTTCGGGCACGTCGTCGGTGGTGATGGCGCGCTCGGCCAGCGTGTGGCCCGCCGCTTCCAGCCGGTCGGTCAGGATCGTGCCCGACTTGTC
>JBPCWF010000721.1:0-3405 GCA_051009775.1 Hyphomicrobiales bacterium
CCGGAGGCCGGCTTTTCGCGCCCGCTGGACGTCGTTAAGGCCCACTTGTGGTCACCCGGACCACGGCGTGGACCTTGCCTCGCCAGCAGACGCGAAAAGCCGGTCAAATGATCCCATATGAAGGAACGATGCTCTAGTCACGCTGAACCTTGCTCTGCGCTACGCGTTTCGGACTTCCACGTTCGGCTGCATTTCAGACGTGATTCGGGTCAGCCCCGGACGGGGACAATCACCCTTATGAGAGGTTTGGGTGACGACCGGCGGTGGCACCAATACGCGGTGAGCGCCGTTGCCGAGACCCGCCCCTGGATTGTCGGCGCTGGATGTGCAGCGGAAGCTCAGGTCAAGACCGGCAGGGGCGTTGAGTAGCACAAACCGACACCCGACAAACCGTTCGGACACCCGATTCCATAGCCGTCCAGACACCACCGGCATGCGCTGTGTGGTGGGCCGCATGCGGTCATCGGCGGGTGTAATGAAGTACCTGAGTTGTACCAACACCCGGACCCTGAAACGGTGCGACGGGAAACAAACGATCGTATGCCAGGGTGAAGAGGTAAGTGTAGGCAACAACGAACGTGGTCACGACCAAATCCATCGTCAGCGCCTCGAGAATGCTCAGGTTCAACCACCAACATAAAATCGGCAGCGACGTCGTCACGAGGGTCAACTCGAAGCCTGTTGCATGCACAACGCGTCCGAGAGGTGAACGGTCCGAAGAGACACGCCCCGTCCGGGCCTCGAGCCAGTCAAAAACCCCGTTGTAGAGCAGCCCGATCAACATGGCTTTGAGTACCAGAACAACGCCGAGAATCCCAATGTCGGCGACCCCTTTGTCGAAGAACGCGGCGCCAACCGGAACCAGAACGGCCATCAGCGACGCCTCAAATGCAATGGTGTAACGCAGGCGGTCCTTGCCCGACCGAAGGGCTACGGTTTGTGACATCGTCTGGCTCCATTTCTTTCGATCCTTTTATCAAAAATTGGGCCATGTTATAGTTACGAAGTATCAGATAAACAGATAGGTCAGTGATGGCGGCACAGGACAACATGCGGGCGTTCGTTCTTGCGGCCGAGCTTGGATCCTTCTCGGCGGCCGCACGGCGCATGGGAAAGGCGCAATCGGCAGTTTCGACCGCAATCGCCAACCTGGAGATCGATTCTGGCGTCGATCTTTTCGACCGGAGCGGACGCAACCCTGTTTTGACCGAGCAGGGTGAGGCGCTTCTGCCGCACGCGAAGGGCATTCTTCTGGGCAATCGCGAATTCATGGCCAAGGCAACCTCGATGGCAGAAGGTGTCGAGGCACAACTGTGTTTGGCCATCGAGTTAGGCATCAGCATCAAGCCACTTACAAAAACGTTACATGGTTTCAGCGGCAACTTCGCCCATGTGTCGCTGGAGGTTCTGATGCCAAGCCCGAACGAAACCGCCGGGCTTCTGAAAGAAGGGCGGGCTGATATCGGCATTATGGCCGAACAGGAAAGCTATCCGTTGGGATTCCAGTTTCGCGGTGTGGGCTATTCCAAGCTGGTGCCGGTATGTGCACGCGACCATCCGCTGGCGGACCGGCCACGCGTCGGCTATCGCGACCTGCGGCAGCACCGGCAGGTGATCCCGCACAGCCGATCAGACGCGGCATCCACTCATAAGGGTGATCGCAAGAGCGCGTCGCTTTGGCAAGCCGAGAGCCCGGCCCTGATCGTCGATCTTGTGCTCGCGGGTTTCGGCTGGGCGGAACTGCCCTATCCAGTGGTTGCCGAGCAAATTGCCGGCGGAAAACTCGTCCAGCTGAACTATGCATTTCAACAGGGCGACATACTCGAAGGTATCGACGTCGTCTGGACAGAACGGCATGCGTTGGGCGTCGCGGGCCGGTGGATGCGCGATGAGCTTTTGAAGCTGCCGCAGGACGTGTGGCGTGAAGGCTAAGGAAACGTCAGATGATTGATGAAACTGTTTTGGCAGATTTGGAGACACGGCTCGGCGCGTTACCACGGTTTTTGCTGGCACAGTTGCCTACGCCTGTCCAGCCGCTCAGGAATTTCGGTGAACTGCTCGGTGGCCCCGAGCTTTGGATGAAGCGAGACGATCTGACAGGACTGACGGGTGGCGGGAACAAGACGCGTAAGCTGGAATTCCTGGTGGGCGATGCTCTGCTCCAAGGAGCAGATATGTTGGTGACCGTTGGGGCAATCCAATCGAACCACACCCGCCAGACCGCCGCTGCCGCTGCAAAAGCCGGGCTGAAATGTGCCCTTTTGCATTGTGCCTGGACCAAGGATGCAGGCCCGGCCTACCGGCAGGTCGGCAACGTGCTGCTGAGCCACCTGATGGGGGCCGACCTCTATGTCGACGAATCGGAACGTCCGATTGAGGATCAGGGTCCACTCGAAGAGTTCATGGCCCAACTCAAGGCCCAAGGCCACACGCCCTATCTAATCCCCGGTGGCGCGTCAGAGCATCGTCTGGGCAGCATGGGGTATATCGGCTGCGCCGCCGAACTTGCCCGCCAAACTGCCGAAATCGGTCTGGCGTTTGACTATCTCGTACATTGCACCGGTTCCAGCAGTACCCAGGCTGGCCTGCTGGCCGGATATGCGGCTCTTGGAATCGAAACGCGCATTATCGGTGTATCCGATGACGACGAGATCGAGATCAAGAAATCCCGCATACGGCAACTGGCCAATGACGCCTTGCAGGAGCTGGGTTTGCCAGCGCTTGTGACCGAAGAAGATATTGAAGTTGTTTCATCCAATTCCAAACCCTACGGCGTGCCTGATGCAGAAATTATCGACGGCATACGTCTTCTGGCCGGAAAAGAGGGGCTGATCGCCGACCCTGTCTATGAAGGCCGCGCCTTACGCGGGCTTTTAAACCTTGCGGACGAAGGCCGCTTCGAAAGAAGCGCCAAAATCCTGCTCATGCATCTGGGCGGCACCCCAGCCGTTCACGCCTATGCCGGCCAATTCGGATCGGTTCAGTTGCAGCCTTTCAACGCCTGATCCGCATTTCCGTGATGGGGCATGCCGGCGGAGTGATGGCGGTTTTCAAGACGGTGATGGAACGCCTTGCGCTCCTCACTCCCTGACTTCGTTCCAGAACCGGTCGTTCCAACCGCATTGACAAGAACAGGTTCGCGCCCCGGCAAGCATTCGCGCTCATGAATTGCGGCCATTGCCGAAATTCGTTTGCCGTCTATTGTGCAACGAAACGGCACTGCTCGCATTTGTAAGCGCGAAAGAACCCATATGCCCGCAGGACACGTGAGGTGGCCGGCACTGTTGTCTTTGGCGATCGCGCTGGCCGGCTGCTACTCGCAGAACAAGTTCGCGACGGAGGCCTGTCTGGTCGCTTTCAGGAGTTCCAATGCGGTGATCATGTGGGAGCTCAAGGCGGCCGGGC
>JBPCWF010000722.1:0-4547 GCA_051009775.1 Hyphomicrobiales bacterium
TTGCTCCGAAAAGGTTGCTGGACAAGTACATAATTCCGGCAGCGAAGTCCGATGCGCCTCTTCCCCCGAACGCCAAACAACGAAAGCGGCTGGCGGAGCTCATCGCAACATTGGCCGAAGCGGACACCGCACGTAACGTCTCCAAGCGCGAACACATATGGCGAACCCGGGCTGAGGGTATGGCGCACGACGGGATGTTCGTGAGGCGCAGTCGACCAGCCTTTCAGTTCGGATATCCCTTAGGAAGCCGAAGAGACGAAACGTTGCTTCCAACCGAAGTCATGCGGATGAGAACTCCGTCCGGTGTCGTCATCAGTACCACCATCATGGACATTCCCAAAAGCGTTGCTCTGGCGGACGCCGGTCCGGTTTCATATGCCGCGCTTCTCAAGAAGTTCGGTTCCGATGTCGAAATCACCTCCAACAAACCCATCCCGTTGAGCGAAGGCACCGTCGGCTACAGGACGGATTTTCGATGGAAGTCCAGAGGTTCCGAACTTAGGACCGTCGTTGTCTCCGTATTCAAAGAGCACAAATGGGTAATTGTAGCCACGCATCACCGAACCGACATTCGCGTGGCGGCCGAAATCGTGAACACCTTGGTGTTTCAAAGTGCCAAGTAGCGGCCATCGGCTAAGGTGATCGCATCTTTTCCGGCGCCCACCCTTTATCGGCGCTTCGGAGTGGCTTCACCCGGTCCAGTTTTGCGGGCACACGCTCTAACTCCCCTTCACCTTCGCCGCGCACCGCCTGACCAGATCGATCAAGTGATGCATATCCTCATCGGAATTCTCGTAGTGGATGATGCACGCCCGGAGCGAGACGCGCCCGCGTACCTTACTGGTCGGCATGAAGGCTTCGCCGCTGCGGCTGATTTCATCTGCGATCGCTTCGTTTAACCTGTTGATCTCCGCCTCGTCTGTGAAACCGTCCGGCACATATCGGAAATTGACGATGGAGAGCGACACCGGCGCGAGCAGCTCGAAGTCGGGCGCCGCCTCGACAAGATCGCCGAGGAGTGACGCACATCGGTTGCACTCGGCCACCAGATCACGCACCCCGCCGCGTCCGAGCCGGGCGATCACCGCCCAAGTCTTGAGCGCCCGGTTGCCGTAAGTCAGCTGGAACATGTGCTCATAGGGCCATGGCGCGGACTCCTCGCCCGACGCGGTCAGATAGTCCGGCTTGAGGCCGAAGGCCTCCTGATGCAGGTGCGGATGGCGCATCAGAAGCGCGCCGCAGTCGACCGGAGCCTGCAGCCATTTGTGCGGGTCGACGGTCAGGGTGTCGGCCCGGTCGATGCCGCGATAGGCCTCGGCATAACGGGGATCGAGCCCGCCGAACCCGCCATAAGCGCCATCAACATGGAACCACAGGCCGAATTCGGCTGAGATATCGGCCATCTCGTCGATTGGATCGATCGCGCCCACATTGGTCGTTCCGGCGCCGGCGACGACGCACATCGGCCGCAATCCGTCGCTCAGGTCCTGCCGGATCGCTTCGCGCAACGCGGCCGGGATGAGCCGGAACCTGTCATCGGCCGCGACCTGCCGCATGCTGGCATGCCCTAGCCCGAGCTGTTCGGCGCATTTCTGGATCGAGCTGTGGGCCTCCTCGCTGGTGTAGATCATGAAGCGCGGCCGTCCGCCCTGCAGGCCTTCGGCGCGGACGTCCCATCCGTCATCCCTCGCCGCCTTGTGGCGCGCGACGGTCAGCGCGTTGAGATTGGCCGCCGAGCCTCCGCTGAACAGCACACCGAAGCCTTCGCCCGAAGAGAACCCGGTCAGTTCCATCAGCCAGCGCGCGACGCTGACGTTGAGGAAGATGCTCGCATGGTCATAGCCGTCGAGACCGGTGTTCATGGTGCTCGCGACCAGGTCCGCCAGCGCGCCGACCGGGGCGATGCCGGCGCAGATCCAGGCATAGCAGCGCGGATGGGCGATGGCGATCGGCCATGGCAGGATCTCGTCCCTGAGGAACCCGACGATCTCTTCCGCCGTCTGGCCGGCCTGCGGCAGGTCAAGCCCCATCAGGCGCCTGCGCTGGTCGTCCGGAACCGTGCGGTCCAGGCTCTGCTCTTCAAGCTCCGCCAGGAAGCCCTCGAGGTCTTCCATGACCTGCCGGCCGAGCCTGGCGAACTGTTCCCGGTCCCGGGTGAAGGGGTGGTGATCGGACATGAGCGCTCCGGAATGTGGCAGCTTCTGCATCGGCACCGTGACGCCAGATCGGACAGCCGATGTCAAGCGCCGTTTCGCTTTGATCCCGGCGCCGGCTGGTCTACAAACGCGCCGCGTCTCCAACCCATCCGGGACCAGACGATGACCATCGCCGTCGCAAACGGACAGATCCGCAAGCCGACCTTCGCCGACGCCCTCCTGCTCGTCGCCATGGGGTTCGTCTGGGGCTCGGCGTTCCTCGCCATCAAGGTGGCCGTGGTCGAGACCGGTCCGGTCCTGCTCGTGCTCCTGCGCATCCTGACCGCGCTCGTCCCGCTGTGGATCTACATGGCGTGGCGCGGCATCTCCTTTCCGCGGAACCGGTTCGACTGGACCCTGCTCATCGTCATGAGCCTGCTCAACACGGTGGTCCCGTTCTTTCTCCTGTCGTGGGCCGGCCTGCATATCTCCTCGGGCGTCATGGCACTGATCATGGGGATCGGACCCTTGCTGTCGCTCGTGGTGAGCCACATCTCGACCCATGACGACCGCTTTTCCATGAGCAAGCTCTCCGGCATGCTGATCGGCTTTTCCGGCCTGGTCCTGATCGTCGGCGGCGATGCGCTTGGCGGCGTGACCGCCCATCTCCTGGGCGACCTCGCGGTGGTCGGCGCGATCAGCTGTTACGCCGTCGCCAGCGCTATGGTGCGCAAGGTGCGGGCCACGGCCAAGGAAGCCATGGCGACCGTCAACATGCTGATATCGGCGGCGGTCCTCGTGCCCATCGTCCTCATCGTCGAGACGCCTCCCCTCACCTCGCTGAGCCCGGGGGCGATAGTGTCGATCCTCTATCTGGGTGTGGTCACGACCGGGATCGGCTATCTCCTGCGCTTCCACCTGGTGCTGACCGTCGGCCAAACCTACATGTCCATGGCGAGCTACATCATGCCGGTGGTCGGCGTCGGCCTCGGCGTGATCTTCCTGGCCGAGCCCCTGAGCGCCAACATCGTCGCCGCGCTCTGCCTCGTGCTGGCGGGTTTCGCGGTTGCCCGGCTTGGGCGGTAGGCAGCCGACATCGCGGAAATATTTGCGCCGCCCTTTGCACATACGAAACAGCCACCATATGTCCGCATAGGCTTTCCGCGACGCCAATTGCACGGGCGGCCAACAGCCGGAGCTGTCTTTATGGCTGAAACCAGGGCTTTACCGATCCGAGCTACACTGCGCTGGCTCATTCTCACCGTGCTGATTGGTGTGGGTGGACTTGCAAGCGGATCCGCCCTGGCGGCGCCTGCAACCCCCCAACCGATCTCCGAGACCGCTCAGCTCAGATCGTCCGCGCCACGGGTCGACGTTAACGTCGGCGGCGCACGCGGCGGTGTGACCCGCCGACTTGCGGACCAACTCCGCGCTTTGCTAACACCTGACCTGTCGGGAGATGATTACTCCTCCACGGGAGATGCGTTTGCGCAAAACGTGCCACTCGATATCGGGTCGGCGTGGCGCCCCGACACCTGCTTTGCTTTTCAGCTTGGCCGATCGGCCGGCCGGCTGCCTTTCGCACCGCGCGCCCCGCCCGGCTTCCCCGCCGCCTGAACGTCCTCCGCGGCGCCTCAGAACACATCCAACAGACGAAGTGGTATGCCAGCGCGGCCGCATAGCGGCCTGCGCTGACGGGCGATCGCACAGGGGACCGTGAACACTTCAGAAACTCGGTCATCGCGCCGGACGACCCGGCGGCTGCTCGCGGTCACGCGGGCGGTCCGGAGACGGACAATCCGGAACGCGGGACATAGCGAAAGTGGAACAATCCCATGCGAACGCCTCGCTGGAAGATAATCACCTATGCACTCATCATCATCGCCGGATTGATGCCGGCGGTCCCCAATCTGCTGACACCGGCGCAACTCTCAGGCCTGCCGGACTGGGTTTCGGCCTTTCGGATCACCCCCGGCCTGGATCTGCGGGGAGGTACCCACCTCGTCCTCGAGGTCGATACGAGTGCCCTGATCAAGGAACGGCTTCAGAGCCTCGCGAACGACGCGCGGGTTCGACTGAAGCACGCCGGTCTTGCCGGAGCGGGCGTGGAAGCGGGTGGCACTGCCGTCGACATCACCCTATCCGATGCTGCCCTGAAACTGGACGCTCTCCGGGCACTTCGCGGCTTGGCGAATACGATCGGCACCGACGCCTTCGGCGCCGGAACGCCCGAACTCGACATCATCATGGACGGTGAACGGCAGGTTCGCATCGCCCTGACCGACGGCGGCGTTCGTGAACGGATACACGCGGCAGTCCGGCAGAGCATCGAGATCATCCGCGACCGTATCAACCAGATCGGCGTCGTCGAACCGACAATCCAAAGGGTCGGCATGGAGAGAATTCTGGTTC
>JBPCWF010000723.1:0-2951 GCA_051009775.1 Hyphomicrobiales bacterium
GTTTGATCTGTTCCGGCTCTGTCATCGTAAAAAACTTATCGCAGGATATTGTAAAGTTAGCATCACTAACATATGTTAGCGCAACTAACTTTACAAGCCAGGAGAGGGCCAGGCGCACATGTCCGAACATCCGAAACCTGAAATGCAATACACTCCATCCGCGATCAGGACTGGCCTGCGCTGGGCTGCCATGGGCACCACCGCCGCGGTTTTCATCGGGCTGATGGCCGCCGGCATTTCGGGCCTTAACATGATGGCGAGCGCAAACGCCCCGGTCGAGGCGCCGCAGCCGGTACCGGTCGCCGCCAAGGCAGTGAACGCATCTGACGGCTACACGATCAAGGAGCGCTTCGTCGGGCGCCTGGAGCCGGCGCGCCAGACAGATCTGGCGTTCGAGCGGGCGGGACTTGTGGAAAGCATTCTTGTGGACGAGGGCGCCATCGTTGGCGCGGGCGATGCGATCGCCCATCTGGACACCGCGAAGCTCGAGGCCGAGCGCGACAGGCTCAACGCGAGACGGCGCCAGCTCGAGGCCCAGCTTGGCCTTGCCACGGTCACGGCCAAGCGCCGGCTGCGTCTCCTGAAGTCCGGCCATGACACGGTCGAACGCTACGATCAGGCGCGCTACGCGCTGGGCGGCATCGTCGCCGAGATCGAAAGCGTTGACGCCTCTTTGAAGGCGATCGATGTCGATGTCGCCAAGTCGGTGCTGCGTGCGCCGTTTGCCGGCAAGGTCGGCGCCCGGATGATCGACGAGGGCGCCGTCGTGTCGTCCGGCACCGCGGTCATTCACGTGCTCGAGACCGCGCATCGCCAGGTGCGTATTGGTGTTTCGGTCGAGGCGTCGGGCGATCTCAAGGTCGGCGCGCATTACACCCTGGCGGCCGGCGGCCGGCCCCTGGCCGGCACCCTTGTCACCCTGCGCCCGGACCTGTCCACCGGCACCCGCACCATCACCGCGCTGTTCGATGTCGGCGGCGCGGAGCGGATCCCGTTCGGAGAGATCATCGAGCTTGGGCTTGAGCGTTTCGTTGCAGAGCCCGGACACTGGGTGCCGATCGATGCGCTGAGCGAAGGCCGCAAGGGTCTGTGGACCGTGTTCACCCTGAGCGGTGAAGGTGGTGAACGCTCCGTCGCCCGCGAGGCGGTCGAGGTGCTCCATGCCGAACAGGCCCGCGCCTTTGTGCGCGGCACGCTGACCGGCGGCGCCATGGTCGTGGTCAACGGCAACAACCGCATCGTGCCCGGCCAGCGGGTCGCACTCGCCGCCTCCGGGGAGTAACGCCGATGTCGACCCTGTTCTTCCGCAACAAACGTGTCTTTGCGCTGACCATCCTGCTGATCGTCGCGGCAGGCGCGTCGTCGCTTCTGTCGATCGGACGTCAGGAAGACCCGACCATCACCAATCTGTTCGCCACCATCGTCACGCCCTATCCCGGCGCCGATCCGGCCCGGGTCGAGGCGCTGGTGACCGAGAAGATCGAAGAGGAGCTGCGCGAGATCGCCGAGATCGAGGAGATCAACTCGACATCGCGCACCGGTATTTCGGTCGTCCAGGTCGAGCTCTCCATGTTCATCTCCGACGAAAAGATCGAGCAGACCTGGTCGGAGATCCGCGACGCTCTGTCGGATGCGGCGCGGAACTTCCCCGCCGGCGTTCCCGATCCGACTTTCGACAATGACCGCACCGGCGCCTATACATCGATCAGCGCAATCGTGCCGCGCGACGGCGGCAAGCCCAACTGGGCGATCATGGGCCGTTATGCCGAACTCCTGCAGGACCGCCTGCGCGGGGTCGAGGGCACTAAGCTCGTGACCCTGTTCGGCGACCGCGAGGAAGAGATCGTCGTCGAGATCGATCCGCAACGGCTGGCGTCGCTCGGCCTCACCGTCGATCAGGTCTCCCAGGCGATCGCGCGGGCCGACGCCAAGGTGCGCGCCGGCCAGATCCGCGGCCAGACCTCCGATCTCCTGATCGAGGTCTCCGGCGAGATCAAGTCGCTTGAGCGCATCAGGTCGGTGCCGATCAGGACAGACGGCGACAGCCGTGTGGTCCGGGTCTCCGATATCGCCACCATACGCCGCGACGTGCGCACGCCGGCGGAGAGCCTGGCCTATGCGGACGGAGAGCCGGCCATCCTGATCGCCGCGCGCATGGAGGACGACCTGCAGGTCGATGCCTGGATGGGGCGCATCAACACGGCGCTCGAAGGCTTCGAGCAGGACCTGCCGGCCGGCCTCGAACACCGTCTTCTGTTCGACCAGAGCGCTTACACCGCCGACCGGCTGTCAGGCGTATTGCGCAATCTGATGATCGGCATGACCATCGTCATCGCGGTATTGATCATCACGCTCGGCTGGCGCGCCGCCCTTGTGGTCGCGACCATCCTGCCGCTGGCGAGCCTGATGTCGATCGCCACCCTGCAGTTTGTCGGCATTTCCATTCATCAGATGTCGGTCACCGGCCTGATCGTGGCGCTCGGTCTCCTTGTCGACGCCGCAATCGTCATGACCGACGAGATCCGAAAACGGCTGGAAGCCGGAATGGTGCGTCTTGCCGCCGTCGGCGAGGCGGTCAAACGGCTCACCGTGCCGCTGCTCGCCTCGACCCTGACAACCGCGTTCGCCTTCATGCCGATGGTGCTGTTGCCGGGGCCCGCCGGCGATTTCGTCGGCGCCATCGCGCTCTCGGTCATCGTCATGCTGATATCTTCGCTCCTGCTTGCGCTGACCGTCGCGCCCGCGCTCGCCGGCTGGATCCTGCGCGGCGAAGGCGCCGTCGGCGCGGGCAGGGCATGGGCACGGCCGATCGGCAGGGTGTTCTCCCGGTCGATGGACCTGGCGCTCAGGTTCCCGAAGCTCGCGATCCTCGGCGCGCTGATTCTGCCGATCGTCGGTTTCGGTTCGTTCCCCACCCTCAAGGCCCAGTTCTTCCCGGGCGTCGACCGCGA
>JBPCWF010000724.1:0-2809 GCA_051009775.1 Hyphomicrobiales bacterium
CAAAAAATGAGTATCGACACCAAGGACAACGGTTCGGGCAACGGCAAGTCGGACACCCAAACGCTCGACGCGCTGGTCATCGGAGCCGGCGTGGCCGGGCTTTACCAGCTTCACCTGCTGAGGAACCAGGGGCTCAATGTCAGGGCCTATGACAGTGCATCGAATGTCGGCGGCACCTGGTACTGGAACCGCTATCCGGGTTCCAGGTTCGACTCCGAAGGCTACATCTATCAGTACCTGTTCTCCGAAGACCTCTACAAGAACTGGAGCTGGAGCGAACGCTTCCCCGGCCAGCCGGAAATCGAACGGTGGATGAACTATGTCGCCGACAGTCTCGATCTCCGCAAGGACCTCCAGTTCAATACCAAGATCGAGAAAGCGCACTACAACGAAGACACCCATCGCTGGACGGTCGAAACGGACGGCGGCGAGACCATCGACACGCAGTTCCTGGTCACGTGCTGCGGCATGCTCTCCGCCCCGATGGACAATCTTTTCCCCGGCCAGGACAGCTTCAAGGGACAGATCTTCCACACCGCGAAATGGCCGCACGAACCGGTCGACTTCGCCGGCAAGCGCGTCGGTGTCGTCGGCATCGGGGCGACCGGCATCCAGGTCATCCAGTCGATCGCGAGCGAGGTCGGGCACCTCAAAGTGTTCGTGCGGACGCCGCAATACGCACTGCCGATGAAGAACCCGAAATACAGTGCCGAAGAGGTCGAGGCCTACAAGTCGCGGTTCGAGGAATTCCAGGAGGTTCTGCCCAACACCTTCACCGGCTTCGAATACGATTTCGAATGCGCATGGGAAGACCTGACGCCGGAGCAGCGCCGCGAGCGGTTGGAGGACATCTACGAGAACGGCTCCCTGAAGCTCTGGCTCGCCTCGTTCGCCGAAATATTCTTTGACGAGGCGATCAGCGAGGAGGTCTCCGAATTCGTGCGCGAGAAAATGCGGGCACGATTGAAGGATCCCCGGCTGTGCGAACTCCTGATCCCGACCGACTACGGCTTCGGAACGCATCGCGTGCCGTTGGAAATGAACTATCTCGAAGCCTACCTTCGTCCCAATGTCGAAGCCGTCAGCGTCAAGGACAATCCGATCGAATGCGTAACCCCGGAAGGCATCCAGACCGTCGACGGCACCGTCCATGAGCTTGATATCATCGTCCTGGCGACAGGCTTCGATGCCGGAACGGGTGCGCTGACCCGGATCGACATCCGCGGCCGCGGCGGCCGGTCCCTGACGGAGGACTGGGGAAAGGACATCCGCACGACCATGGGACTTCAGGTGCACGGCTATCCCAACATGTTCACCACCGCTGTGCCTCTGGCGCCCTCGGCGGCGCTCTGCAACATGACCACCTGTCTCCAGCAGCAGGCCGAGTGGATCAGCGATTGCATCAAGTATATGCGCAGCGAGAACCGCACGGTGATCGAGCCGACCGCGGAGATGGAAGAAGGCTGGATCGCGCACCACGAAGAAACCTCCGGCGCGACCCTCATCTCGAAAACCACCTCCTGGTATCTGGGCTCGAACGTTCCGGGCAAACCGCGGCGCGTTCTGTCCTATTGCGGCGGCGTCGGCACCTATCGGCAGAAATGCGACGAGGTGGCCCAGAGCGGCTACGAGGGCTTCGCGATGCAGTAATCTCCGAGCCGTCATGTCCAAGACCCTGCCGCATTCAGGCGACATGCTAAAGCATGTCTCCCGAAGGTGGGCACCGGTTTCGGGATAAAAGACATGCGCCCACAAAGGGCAGGGCCCGAACAAGCCGGCAAGCAAGACCGACCCAAGACAACCTACATTCCAGATTTGGGAGGAAACCAGAATGAGTAGCGAATTCAAAGCCTCGGCCGATGCCATTTTGAACGGCGTGGTCAATGGAGATCCGGGCGTGCCCGGCGTGGTCGCGATGGTCACGGACCGCGACAGCAACATCTACGAGGGCGCCGCCGGCAAGCGGACGCAAGGCGGCGACGCCGATATGACGCTCGACAGCGCCTTTGCGATTTTCTCGACCACCAAGGCGATCACCGGCACGGCGATCCTGCAATTGGTCGAGGAGGGCAAGCTCGACCTCGACGCGCCGGCCAGCACCTATGCGCCCGACATCGGCGAGCTCAAGGTGATCGACGGTTTCGGCGACAATGGCGAGCCGCTCATGCGCGCGCCGAAACGCGACATCACAACGCGCATGCTGATGCTGCACACGGCCGGCTTCGGCTACGACTTCTTCAACGAAACCTATAACCGCCTGGCGCAGGAGAAGGACCAGCCCTCGGTCATCACCGCGTCCAAGGCATCGCTCATGACCCCGCTCCTGTTCGATCCGGACGACCAGTGGGAATACGGCACCAATCTCGACTGGTGCGGCCAGGTCGTCGAGGGCATCACCGGCAAGCGCCTGGGCGAGGTGTGCCAGACCCGCATCTTCGAGCCGCTCGGCATCTAGGACATGACCTTCCATCTGAACGACGGCCTGCGCTCGAGGCTCGCCCAGATGCACGCCCGCGGCGAGGACGGGTCCCTGACGCCGATGGAGTTCGAGCTGCCGTCGGACCCGGAAGTCCACATGGGCGGCCACGGCCTTTACGGCACGGTCGGAGACTACATGAAGTTCATCCGCATGTGGCTCAATGACGGCGCGGGCGAGCACGGCCGCGTGCTCAAGCCGGAGACCGTGGAGATGGCGGTGAAGAACCACCTGGGCGACCAGAAGGTCTCCATGCTGCCGGGCGTCATCCCGTCACTCTCGAACGACGCGGAGTTCTTCCCCGGCCTTTCGAAGTCCTGGTCCTTCTCCTTC
>JBPCWF010000725.1:0-3180 GCA_051009775.1 Hyphomicrobiales bacterium
TTCAACCGCGGTCTCAGGCTTCTACCGCTCGATTCTGAAGCTCTCGGACAAGGCTCGGACGGTGCGGCACGAAGACGGCCGCGTCTGGCTGTCAGGCAAGGCACCGGCGCGCTGACGGCAGACCGAAACCTGAAACAGGAAATTCGGAGATGGCGCAACGCCGGGTCGGTGAAAATCTCCTGAAGGCCGCGGGATGGTAGGTGAGCAAACGCAACTGACGGGCGCTACTTACGAGCCCGCGCGGACGTCCAGCAGTTCGACCGCCACATCCTTCGGCGTGCAGTCCTCGCCGTTGACCTTGAGCACGTCGGCCGGACAGGCGGAAAACACCATGACCACATCGATCAGCGCACGGAAGGTGACGTGGTCGCCCGGCCCCGAGAGCGGCGCCTCGAGCGCGATGCGGCTGTTGTCGCTCACCGGCACGTTCATCCAGAGGTTCAGCGGGTTGGGCACGATCGCGGGCGGTTCGACGCCGATCCCGTCCAGCGCCCGGCGGAAATTCTCCTGGCAGCTGGCGTGGCCCGGCGGGAAACCGTATTTCTCGTAGACCCATTCGTCACAGGCCGCGATCAGGGTGTCATGGGGCACGCCGGCCGTGTCTTCGTCGAGCACCAGCATGTCGTTGCGCCGGTTCGAATAGAGCGTGTCGCCCTCGCCCGGCCCGAGCTTGAACAGCATCCGCCGGGTCTGCTCCATGGACAGATATTCGCTGGGATCGCCGGCATTCAGGGCCCAGGTGTCGACGACCTGGCTGCCATGCGTGTTGATCACTTTCACGCACTGCCCCGCGTCAAGTTTGACCGCATGGCCGGTGCGCGCCGGGATCACGTGAGTTCGTGCCATTGGGCTCTGCCCCTCCGTTTGCAGCATGGTAGACGCAATGCCCGCAAGCACAAACGGAAACGGCGCGACCGGTTTCGGTCTACGGATCGAACTTGATGGAGATACGCGCGGTTACGGCATGGAGCTGGCCGTCGATATCGGCGATCCTGAAGGGCGCACCCAACGTCGATGTGTTTCCGCTGCGCGAGGTATCGCCGAGGTCGATATAGCTGTACTCGGCACCGATCACGAGGTTCTCCGTGATCAGGTATTCGACGCCGCCGCCGATGGTCCAGCCATGCTCCCAATCGCTTACGTTGAAGGAATCGGCCAGTGCCTGGCTTGTGCCTGCGGTTTGAACATCCGCACCGGCATAGCCTCCCTTGACATAGGGCAGGAACCGGCCGAACGCGTAGCCGAGCCGGCCGGTGACCGTCACGACGGTGTTGATTTCGGTGGTAAAGGTGACCCCGCCGACGGCGCTCGACTGCGTATCCTCGAACTCCGCGCCCGAGACCGCGGCTTCGACGCCGAGAACGAAGCTGTCGAACTGGCGCTGCACCCCGAGGTGACCGCCGGCGAAAAGACCGTCGGTATCATTGGAAATGTTTTCGCCCGTAAGGCTGATGTCGTCCCAGCTGACGTCGGAAAAAGCGCCACCGGCATGCATCCCGGCATAAATGCCGGACCAGTTATGCGCCTCTGTCGTGTCGGGATCACTTCCGGCCCGGGCCTGCCCGGCCTGGGAGAGCTCCACCGCAAAGCCCGCCAAAAGGGCCAGGACCAGCACCTTGAAACGGCACCTTGTTTTCATTGACATACCACCCACGCGAACCGGGAACAGCTCCGGCGAACTGCAATGCTCGATTATCTTGTGAGAGCCCAGCCGCGCTGAAGCCCACCCCGGCAAGAACGTTAGTGCACCAATATTCAGTTTGCAACGCCGTTGGCCGGAGTTCGTAAAGAACCGCGCGGCACCGTTACTCTTTGGCAACAGGATGGGCCGCCCTGTCCGGCACGGTGCCGGGGACACAAATGAAAAGCCGCATCGCGTGGATGCGGCTTCAAGCATGTCGTGGGGGCGCCGGTGCGCCCGCAGGTCAGCGCGAGTAGAACTCCACCACCAGGTTCGGCTCCATCTGCACCGGATAAGGCACGTCCGCGAGCGCCGGGAAACGGCTCAGGCTTGCGCTCATCTTCTTGTAGTCGACATCGACATAATCCGGGATGTCGCGCTCCGGGCTCTGAGCCGCCTCGAGCACGATGCCGAGTTCGCGCGACTTCTCCTTGATCTCGACCACGTCGCCCAGCTTCAGGCGGTAGCTCGGGATGTTGGTGCGCCGGCCGTTGACCTTGACATGGCCGTGATTGATGAACTGGCGGGCGGCGAACACGGTCGGCGCGAACTTCGCCCGGTAGACCAGTGCATCGAGCCGGCGCTCGAGCAGACCGATCAGGTTTTCCGACGTGTCGCCCTTGAGCCTGGTGGCCTCTTTGTAGATGCCCTTGAACTGCTTTTCGGTAATGTTGGCGTAGTAGCCTTTCAGCTTCTGCTTGGCACGCAGCTGGATTCCGAAGTCCGACAGCTTGCCGCGGCGGCGCTGGCCATGCTGGCCGGGGCCGTATTCCCGTTTGTTGACCGGGCTCTTCGGCCGGCCCCAGATATTCTCGCCGAGCCGGCGATCGATCTTGTATTTCGCGCGTACGCGTTTCGACATGGTGAACCTCTCAAAAGCTCGTAAAGTGCAACGGAAACGACGCGCAACCCGCACGCCGCCGAATATAACGCCCGTCCTCCTCTGCCGTTTCCGGCTGACAGGCCCGGACGAACCGGACCGCAAACAGGCAAACCGCGCGGGCCCTCAATAAGACCCGCGACCGGGCGACCTGATAGCGCGGCGCCCGGGCCTTGTCAAATGCCGCGTTCGACCGGCAGGTCGATCAGGACGGTGTCCGGGAAGCCGTGGCGCGCGAACATATCGCCGAGCCGCAGTCCATCCCCGGAACTGACCCATGCGCGCCCCTGCCCGCGCGCCACGCCGGCGGGCACGACCTCGACCACCCGGCGCGCGATCGCATCGGACGGATCGACGAAAACCACCGGCCATGGCGCGACCCGCTCAAGCTCTTCGAGCAGCAGCGGGTAATGCGTGCACCCGAGCACCACCGCGTCCGTCCTCCTGCCCGACCGGTCGACGAAAACCGGCTCGATTTCCGCCAGCACCGCCGCGTCCGAAACCGGTTCGCCGCGCATCTTCCGTTCCGCCAGTTCCGCCAGTCCGGCGCAGCCGTGGAGCACCACCTCGCGGTGAAAGGCGAAGGTTTCGATCAGGGCCCTGGTGTAGTCGCGCTCGA
>JBPCWF010000726.1:0-3739 GCA_051009775.1 Hyphomicrobiales bacterium
GGTGTGCAGGATTCTGACGCCGTTGGGTTCATGCTGTCGGGACACAGTCTCTACCGTCATCCCGGGCTTGACCCGGGACCCATTGGCCGTTCCGTAGAGCAAAGATGCGTGAGTGTGTTTGCCGGCCTGCACGACTGCAGCCTGCACCGCATCATACGCGGCAGCGGCCATTGGATTCCCGCTTCCGCGGGAATGACGGGAGGGTAGTGCGAGGCCCCTTGCTAACGACCCCGGCTACTGAACCGGACGGCAGTGGGTCGAGCCCGGTAATGACGGATAGGGGGCGGGGGTGCCCGGCTCCAGGCCGGGACGACGCGGGACGGATGTTGCGGGACCGAGCCTGGGAATTGACAGCAATCGGCTCGATGTTGCGGATCTGGCAGGCCAGCACGCGGGCCGCCGGAAGATGGAGCTCCGCCGTCGTCCCCTCGCCGGGCGTGGAGTGCAGATGCATCGTGCCGTCATGCAGCTCGACCAGGGCGCGCGCGACCGCAAGCCCGAGCCCGACGCCCTCCGCCGAGCGCTTGAACGACATGTCGGCCTGCACGAACGGCTCATGACAATGGGCGACCTGATCCGGCGTCATGCCCTGCCCGCGGTCGATGACGCTCAGGCGCAGGCCGCCATCGGCGCCGACCTCGGCTTCGAGCCGCACGGTGTCGCCGCCCTTGGAGAACTTCGTTGCGTTGTCCAGAAGGCCGATCAGGCAGCGGCCGAGCAGCTTGAGGTCACAGCAGACCTGACGGTTCATCGGAACCCCGGAAATGTCGACCGCGACGCCGCGCTTCTGCGCGATCGGCGCTATGGTCTGGGTCGCTTCCTCGACCAGGCTCGACAGCGGATACTCGCCCTCCTCGAGCTCGAGGTCGTCCGACAGACAGCGCGAAAACAGCGTCATCTCGGTCACCGTGCCGAGCAGCCGCCGGCCGCCATGCACGATCTCGTCAATATAGCTGACATAGGTTTCGTTGCCGATCGGACCCTCGGTCTGCATGTCGAGCACTTCGGCGAAGCCGATGATCAGGTTGAGGGGCGTACGCAGCTCATGGCTCATGACCGCCAGGAAGTTGTCCTTGAGCCGGCTCGCCGCCTCGACCTCGTCCTTGGCCGCCCGGAGCGCCTCGGAGGTCCGGCTGGCGCGCAGCACGTAGTGAACCTGATGACGCAGCACCGGCCAGTTGACCGGCTTGGTGATGAACGCCGTTGCGCCCGCGCCGAACGCCCGCTCAATGGCGATAATGTCATCGCGCGAGGTGATCACGATCACCGGCAGATGCATCATGTCCGGATCTGCACGTATGCGCATGATCAGCTCGAAACCGTCGACCTCCGGCATGTCGAGGTCGACCAGCGCCAGATCGAAATGCCGGGCGCGCAGCCGCTCCCACGCCTCGGCGCCATTGGCGGCGTCGAGGATGGTGTAGTTCTCGCAGGCCAGATTCGAGGCCGCAAGCTCGCGGATGATCGGATCGTCATCCGCGACCAGGATGCAGGACAAAGTGTTGTCCTGTCCGGCATCTTCAGGCAGATGCTCGGATATGGCTGCGCCAGCGTGCATTCGAAACTCCGGAAACTCGAACGTTCACGAATGTTTACCACGCGCCCGGTTAAAGCGACGTTTACTGACGGATGTGCGGCCGGCGCGGTCTGGAAGCACTGTGTTAACCATGGTCGCCTTATAAAGAAGTCGTTAACCCCGGCGAAAGACCGCCGGCATGGCAACGGTTTCAGAACGCGCGATGGTCAGCTTTCCCACATCGATCCGGCACAAGCTCAGCCTTATCGTGGTCTGCGCGGTTCTGATCGCGATCGTCATCGCGACCGCCGCCTCGGCGTGGCGCGAGGCCAACCGGTTCGCCGCCGCCAAGCAGGCGGAACTGACCGGCACGGCACAGGTCTTCGCCTCCGCCGTCGCCGACGAGCTTGCGACCGGCAGCCGGTCCGGCGCCTATCAGAAGCTGCGCGCCATCGGGCGCATCCCGGGGCTGGCCTTCGCGCGCGTCGAGGACACCCAGGGCCGGCGCTTCGCGGAGATCGGCACGGCGGTGATGCTGGAGCATCGCGGCCGGGACGGCTGGTTTTCGTCGATCAGTCTCCTGTTCGAACGCTCCGTCGAGGTCAGGGCCGACATCCGCAAGAGCGGACAGGTGATCGGCCGCCTGATCATGGTGGCGGACGCCTCGGAGCTGCGCGAGCGTCTGTGGGAGGGACTGGTCGCCGCCGCCTTCGCCGCGGTCCTGGCCGCCCTGATCGGCATCGTTCTCGCCTGGCGCTGGCAGCGCCGCATCACGGTTCCGATCCAGAACCTGACCCAGGCCATGGAGGAGGTGCGCGCCAACCAGGACTTCTCCACGCAGGTGACGCGCGAGACCGACGACGAAACCGGGGTCATGGTCGACACGTTCAACGACATGCTGTCCCAGATCAGGACCCGCGACGAGCGCCTGGCCGAGCATCGCAGCCAGCTTGAATTCAAGGTCGAGGAGCGCACCCGCGACCTGCGTTCCGCCAAGGAGGCGGCCGAGGCCGCCAATGTCGCCAAGTCGGAGTTCCTCGCCACCATGAGCCACGAGATCCGCACGCCGATGAACGGCATGCTGGTGATGGCGGAGCTCATGTCCGGCGCCGAGCTGGCACCGCGTCAGCAGCGCTATGCGGAGGTCATCGTCAAGTCGGGCCAGAGCCTGTTGTCGATCATCAACGACATTCTGGATTTCTCCAAGATCGAGTCCGGCAATATGGATCTCGAGCGCATCGCGCTCGATCCGGCCGAGGTGATCGACGACGTGCTCAACCTGTTCTGGGAACGCGCCTCGAGCAAGGGCGTCGATCTCGCGGGCTATGTCGGCGCCGACGTGCCGGCCGAGATCGAGGGCGATCCGGTCCGGCTCAACCAGGTCCTGAGCAACCTGGTCAACAATGCGCTCAAGTTCACTGAAGCCGGCCATGTGGTCGTGCTCGTGCGCCGGAGCCCGATCCAGACCCCGGCCGGCGACGGCCTGGCGATCGAGTTTTCCGTAAAGGACACCGGCATCGGCATCCCGGAAGACAAGCTCGCCAGCATCTTCTCCGCCTTTTCCCAGGCCGATCAGACGACCACGCGCAAATATGGCGGCACCGGCCTGGGGCTTGCGATCTGCAAACGCCTGGTCGGCGCCATGGGTGGTGAGATCGGCGTCACCAGCACACCCGGCAAGGGCTCCGCCTTCAGCTTCACCGTCGCGACGCGGGCGCTCGGCGCGTCGCCCGAACTCGAGCCCTCAGGCGACAGCAGGCTGCGCCGCGCCGTGGTCGCGGTCACGGGTTCGATCACGCCCAAGGCCATCGCCGGTTACCTGCGCAATCACGGGATCGGTTTCGATCTCGTGGCGCCCAACGCCCTGACCGCGGAAACCTGTGCCGGCGCGGATGCGGTGTTCCTGGCGCCGGACTTGGTCGGCCGTATCGCCGCAGCGCCCTCTCCCGGGGACACGGCCCCCTCTCCCTGCATCGTCTGTGTCAGCGAGCTGGGCGATGGTTCGAGCGACGATCATCTGGATTCAGGGCGCGCGCACGATCTGATCATGCGGCCCATTTCGCGCCGGTCGATGGGTGAGGTGATCGCGCGCCTAGCCGCCGGCACGCCACTCGGCCGCGACGCCACACGGCGCGGCCGCAATACCGCTGTCGAGCTTCCAAGTTTTGCGGGCGCCCGGGTGCTGGTCGCCGACGACAGCGCGATCAACCGCGAGGTCATCAT
>JBPCWF010000727.1:0-3330 GCA_051009775.1 Hyphomicrobiales bacterium
CGCATGCGCGAAGCGAATTTCTCCGGGCTCGGCAGCATGTGGGGCAGGGAACTGCCCGTATCGGACAGGTCGTCGATATCGAAATAGAGGGCACCGGGGATATGGCCCTCGAGATACTCCGCGCGCCCGTCACGCCCGGCGGTCGGCAGATGCCAGGAGGCATCGACCACGATCACGTCCGGCGCATGCAGATGGTCCGCGAGCCAGTCCGTTGTCACCAGGTGTTCCGACGTCGTGTTGGCCATTACCCGCTCCCGTCTTGCTTCTGCGCCGTTCAGTCCGTTTTGAGGCCATGGCGCTCATGCCACGCCTCGATGGACTCATCCGGATAAGTGTCGAACACCAGATCGCCTTCGGCAATATCGGGTTTCACCCAGTTTGCCAGTGCCGTCTGCATGATGTGCACGCTCTGCGGCGGTTTCGGCAAATCGGTGTCGATCGCCGAGGCGAAGGGATGGATCAGCTCCGGCCAGCGTGGGTCGTAGGCCCACAGCGCACTGCCGCATGTGCCGCAGAAGTGCCGTTTCGCCTGGCTCTGCGTGCCGTCGATGATCGCCTGGTAGACCGTGATGGCGTCCTGGCCCTCGACCTCCAGGCTGTCTGCGGCCGCCATCAGGTTGATGGCGTAACCGCCGCCGCCCGCCGTCTTGCGGCAGATCGAGCAATAGCAGCGCATGTAGGGGTAGGGCGTGTGCGAAGTCACGGCGAAGCGTACCGCGCCGCAATGGCAGGATCCCTCAAGACGCATGGCAGTCTCCCTCACATTTTGGGCGTCAGGTCGCAAACGCGACCCGCACCCGCCGGTTCTGCCGCCCCTTGTTTTCGATCTTCTGGACCAGGACTTCGCCGATCTCGGCCGTGGACAGCACATGCGTGCCGCCACACGGCTGCAGGTCGACATCGCCGCCGCCGATCTCGACGAGGCGCACATGCCCCGTGCCCATGGGCGGCATGACTGCCATGGTGCGCACCAGATCTGGCTGCGCCTCGAGTTCCTCATCGGTGATCCAGCGCTGGGTCACGGCATGGTCCTCGCCGATCAGCCGGTTGAGCTCCGCGGTGATGTGGTCCTTGTCGGCGAGGCTCGCATCCTGAATGTCGAAGTCGAGCCGGCCTGAGTCCTCACCGATCTGGCCGCCGGTCACCGCATGGGGCAGAACCGCGCAAAGCAGGTGCATGCAGGTGTGCACCCGCATGTGCCTGTGGCGGCGGTCCCAGTCGAGCTTGCACAGGACCGAAGACCCCGGCTCCGGCAGGGTGGTGCCCTCCGGCGGAACATGGACGATCTGCTTCTTGTCGTCGCCGAACACCGTGATCGCGACCGGCACCTCGCCCGCGCCCTCGATCTCGAGCAGGCCGGCGTCACCTGGCTGCCCGCCGCTGGTGGCATAGAATACGGTCCGGTCGAGGATGATGCCGCCGCGGTCGTTGACCTCGAGGACCCTGGCCTCGCACTCGCGCGCATAGGCATCGTCGTAGAACACTTTGTCGGTCATCTGATCACCGCTCTGATCTTGTCGGACAGGGTCACTCTTCGACCTCCTCGAACACTTCCGGCACGCCGGAGGCGGTTCCGTCCAGCCAGTCGGGCACCGGCAGGCCCTTGTCCTTGAGGAAGGCAGGATTGAACATCTTGCTGTGATAGCGCGTGCCGTAGTCGCACAGGATGGTCACGATCGTATGGCCGGGCCCGAGGTCCCTGGCGATGCGGACCGCGCCCGCCACGTTGATGCCGCTCGAGCCGCCGAGGCAGAGCCCTTCATGCTTGAGCAGGTCATAGACGACTTCGAGTGCCTCGGCATCCGGGATCTGGTGGGCGTCATCGACAACGGCGCCGTCGATATTGGCGGTGACCCGGCCCTGGCCGATGCCTTCCGTGATGGACGAACCCTCGGCCTTCAGCTCGCCGTGCTTGTAATGGTTGAACAGGGCGGAGCCGAGCGGGTCTGCGAGGACGATCTGGATGTCCTTGTTCAGCTCCTTGAGCCGGTCGCTGACCCCGCCGATGGTGCCGCCGGAGCCGATCGCGCAGGTGAACGCATCGACCGTGCCGTCGGTCTGCGACCAGACTTCTTCCGCCGTGGTTTCGTAATGGGCGCGCCGGTTGGCGACATTGTCGAACTGGTTCGCCCATACCGCGCCGTTGTCAAGCTGCCGGTTGAGCTCCTCGGCCAGGCGCGCGGAGTACTTTACGTAATTGTTGGGGTTCTTGTAGGGCACGGCCGGCACCTCGACCAGTTCGGCGCCCATCAGCCGCAGCGTGTCCTTCTTCTCCTGCGACTGGGTTTCGGGGATCACGATCACCGTGCGGAAGCCGAGCGCATTGCCGACCATGGCGAGCCCGATGCCGGTATTGCCCGCCGTGCCCTCAACCACCGCGCCGCCGGGTTTGAGGGCGCCCCGTTCGATCGCGTCATTGACGATGTAGAGCGCGGCGCGGTCTTTTACCGACTGACCGGGATTCATGAACTCCGCCTTGCCGAGGATGGTGCAGCCGGTCTCCTCCGATACCTTGCGCAGCTTGATAAGCGGCGTGTTCCCGATGGCCTTGAGAACGTCCTGCTTGATATCCATAAATCAATGTCTCCGGAGGGGCCGGTTTCGCGCGAGCTCATTCGAAATGCGATACCGCTGCGGCGAACGGCGACCCTAACGCCCGTTCGGTTCCGTCGCAAGTATGGGTTGGTGGTCAGCGTTTCAAGCTGGCAAAGGCGTCGAGCGCGGCCTGACGGGCCTGAGGATGATCCACGATAGGCCTTGGATAGGTCGCGCCCAGAGTCACGCCGCACGCCTCCAGCAGCGCATCGGGCGCCTGCCAGGGCTTGTGGATGTATTTTGCCGGCAGCCTCTCGAGTTCGGGCACCCAGCGGCGCACATAAGCGCCGTCCTTATCGAACTTCTCGCCTTGCAGGATGGGATTGAAGATCCGGAAGTAAGGCGCCGCATCCGCGCCGCTGCCGGCGACCCACTGCCAGTTGGAGGCATTGCTGGCGATGTCCGCGTCGACCAGCGTGTCCCAGAACCAGTCCTCGCCGAGACGCCAGTGAAAACGCAGGTGCTTGGTCAGAAAGGATGCCGTGATCATGCGCACCCGGTTGTGCATGTAGCCGGTATGCCACAGTTCCCGCATACCCGCATCGACGATCGGATATCCGGTCCGGCCCCGTTGCCAGGCGCCAAGGTCGCTGTCCGGCTCGCGCCACGGAAAGGCGTCGAACGTTCGGTTGAAGTTCTGCTCGGTCAGGGCCGGAAAGTGGAACAGGAGATGGTAGGCGAATTCCCGCCAGCCGATCTCGCTGAGGAATTTTTGCGCGTCGCCTTCGAGTGCCG
>JBPCWF010000728.1:0-7241 GCA_051009775.1 Hyphomicrobiales bacterium
TGCCGACCTCGCCAGCGCCTTTGACCGCGCCTATTCCGACCTCTCCCGCGCCCTTGGCGGTCCCGGTTACCACACCCGCCGCACCATGTTTCTTGGTGTCTTTGGACATATGATCGCCAGCCTTGCCGACACCCTTGCCGACTTCTTCTCCACCTTTGACCACACCCTTTCCGGTCTCCACCGTGCCTTCCGCCACACCTTCGACCGGGTCGGGACCGGGCACGGCCTCATCGGAAGCGGCGATCGCGCCGAAGCTGAGCGGCAGCATCATTACGGCTGCACATCCAAGTGCAAAAATCGTTCTACGCATTGATCTAAACTCCTTCGTGTTGAGCGCCGGTGTCGTCCCCACAGAGACAAAAAAGCGGACGAATGACACGTTGCCACACGCAGACGCGCTCTGCTGATTGCCTCAAGATAGAGCAAAACCCGCTGCTTCGCAGGACTGATATGGGTTGATGTCGTGAACAACTCAAGGCTTCGGGCGCGTGCTCCGAGAGCAGCTGACCTTAAACCGATGGTAAGGCCGTTCTGTCACGCTGCACCCGGAGTTTGCAGGAGAACACGGCGCCGACATGACGGCTGCATCATCGGCAGAAAACAAGAGTTTCCGGGAAACCGGGGCCGAGCGCCTGCGGCGCCTCGCGCTCGGGACCGCTTATGCCGTGAAGCCCGGCCGGGTTTCCGGACTGCCCGGCCTGTGGGCTCTGTGGCTCAGACACCGCGTGAGCCATGGCGAAGACCTGCCCTCGCCGGAGCGCGCTCTGACTGATCCGGACGGCCTGTGCGGCATCTGTACGAAGTTCGACGCTGAACGGATGCTCGAAGGCTACCGCCGCGGACTGTTTGTCTTCTCCCATATCGGCCCGATCAAGTGGTGGTCTCCGAGCACACGGCCGGTGCTGTTCTACGATGAGTTCAAGATCGAGAAACGGGTGCGCAAGCTGATCCGCGACGGCGTCTTCCGCTATACGTTCGACACCGCTTTCGCGGACGTGGTCGACGCCTGCCGGCGCCCGCGCCAGGGCAAGGTGCCTCTGACCTGGATGCGGCCCGAGATCGTCACCACCTTTCTCGACGCGTTCGATGCGGGCGATGCTCATTCGGTCGAAGTCTGGAACCATGACGGCGCTCTCGTCGGCGGCGCGTTCGGCACAGCGGTCGGCGGCCTGTTCATTGCGGAATCACAGTTCTTCCGGGTGTCGAATGCCTCCAAGGCGGGTTATGTCGTGCTCAACCGGCACCTGCAGGAATGGGGCTTCACGCTGAACGACGCCAAGTTCCAGAGCCCGTTCATGGCCCAGCAGGGCTACCGCGACATGCCGCGGCGCGAATACCTGGACGTCACAAGCTCAGTCGCCGGGCAACCCCTCAAGCCGGGCCGCTGGCGGGTCGACCCGGCGCTCGAGGTCGCCGCCTGGAAACCCGCGGCCGCATCGCCCGCGAAAGACGCAGCGGCGTGACAAACCCTTGACTGCCACAACCGCCGCGCCTTGCCTGAGCCGGCGCCATCGCGCCGCCGCCCCTTGATCAGCTGCCGCCGGTGCGCCCGAGCAGGACCTAGTTCCAATATGGAAGTGCGATCGACCGGCACAATCTCGTCTGTGCGGTGGGTTTGATAGATTGGCCCTATCGGCCGCACCGCCGGGCTTCCGGACAATAGATATTTCCTATCAAACCGTCGGCCGGAATGAGCTGGTGCCGGAGACCGCCCGCTCCCATCTGCCCTAATCAACGACGAGACCCTGCGGGGCACCTTCTAAACGCGAAGCGCGGAGCTAGAGAGCATGCGCCGGTTCAAGAACTTATTGGCAGTCTACGGCGACACCATCGGCGCGGACGATGTGTTCTGCCAGGCGGTCGCGCTGGCACGGGCCAACGAAGCCCGCTTGACGCTGGTCGATGTGCTGCCCGAGCGCTACGCAACCTCGGCTGGCCTTGCCGAACGCCGCAAACGTCTGTCGCGCCTGATCCCGGCAGTCTCGGCGGAGGGTGTAAGCGAGGTCTCTGTCGAAGTCCTGTTCGGCACGCCGTTCCTGGAGATCATCCGCCAGGTGCTGGCGGACGGCCATGATCTGGTCATTGCCAGCGCCGATGACGGCGCCTCCCTGCGCAATGCCTATTTCGGCAGCACGGCGACCCACCTCATGCGCAAGTGCCCCTGCCCGGTCTGGGTCGTCAAACCGGACCGGTCCACTCATTACACCAGCATCCTGGCGGCCATCGATCCGAAGACGGACGGCGCCTCCGGCACCGAGCTGGACCGGAAGATACTGGATCTGGCGACCTCGCTGGCAACGAGCAACGACGCCGGTCTCCACATCGTCCACGCCTGGGACGTCGAGGGCAAGGACCGGGACACCCTGGCATCGGAAGTGCGTGAAGACACCCGCACGCTGATATTGCGGACGCACGAGAGGCTTCATCGCGACCGGGTCAACGCGCTGTTGGAAGGCTACGACCTGAAGGCCATACCGCATCACCTGCACATGCCCCGCGGCATGCCGCAACAGGCCATTGTCGACCTGGTAGACGCGCATGATGTCGACCTGATCGTCATGGGCACCGTCAGCCGCACTGGCATCCCCGGACTGATCATCGGCAATGCGGCCGAGACCGTCCTGAGCGTGGTCCGGTGCGGCGTCCTTACCGTCAAGCCCGAGGGCTTCGTCACCCCCGTCACCCTCGAACGCGAACTCGAAGCCATATGACGCCGGGCAGGATTGCGCGAGCTTCCCGGGCGCGGATCGGACAACAACCGCACAGCATGTTCGGGGTCGGAACGTGATTGCACTCTTGAAACAGTCCGACGCGCTCAAGCGGGGCGCGCAGGCGTTCTTTCAGCACCAGGCGGCCGGCGGCATCGTCCTGATGGCGGCGGCCGCGCTGGCGCTCGCCCTGGACAATTCGCCGCTCGCCTGGATCTATGACGACCTCCTCCAGATTCCGGTGGTGGTTCAGGTCGGCGCGCTCGAGCTGAACAAACCGCTGCTGCTCTGGATCAATGACGGCCTGATGGCGGTCTTCTTCTTTTTCGTCGGCCTCGAAATCAAACGCGAGATCCTTGAAGGACGCCTGTCCAATGCCCGCCAGGCCGGCTTGCCGGTCGTTGCCGCGCTGGGCGGCATGGTGGTCCCGGCGCTGATCTATGTCGCCATCAACGCCGGCGATGCCACCGCCCTCAGGGGATGGGCCATTCCGGCCGCGACCGACATCGCCTTCGCGCTCGGCGTGCTCGCGCTGCTCGGGCCGCGCGTGCCGTTCGCACTCAAGGTGTTTCTGCTGGCGCTGGCGATCATCGACGACCTGGGTGCGATCATCATCATCGCCCTGTTCTACACGTCCGAACTGTCGCCCGCCGTGCTCGGCATCGCCGCGATCGGCATTTCCGCCCTGGCCTGTCTCAACCTTCGGGGCGTGACGCGGATCGCGCCCTATCTGCTGGTCGGTGTGGTCATCTGGGTCTGCGTGCTCAAATCCGGCGTCCACGCGACATTGGCGGGCGTGGCCATCGCGCTGTTCATCCCCCTGCGCACTAGGGACGAAGCGGAGCGCTCGCCGCTGAAGATCGTGGAGCACGGTCTGGCGCCCTGGGTCGCCTTCGGGGTCATGCCCATTTTCGCCTTCGCCAATGCCGGTGTGGCGCTGCATGGCCTCGCCCCGTCGGATCTGTTTGCCGGAATTCCGCTCGGCATTGCCGCCGGGCTCTTCATCGGCAAGCAGGTCGGAATCGTCGGATTCACCTGGGCCGGAGTGAGGCTCGGCATCGCCCGTCTGCCCGAAGGCGTGACGTGGCTGCAGGTCTACG
This sequence comes from Hyphomicrobiales bacterium, assembly GCA_051009775.1. Lineage (GTDB taxonomy): Bacteria > Pseudomonadota > Alphaproteobacteria > Rhizobiales > JAJFHB01 > JBPCWF01. The sequence goes on from JBPCWF010000728.1 coordinate 3,809, forward strand.
GCGCCTCCCTTCTCGCCGGAATCGGCTTTACCATGAGCCTGTTCATCGGCACTCTGGCCTTTTCCGATCCTGAACATGCGGCCGCGGTCCGCATCGGTGTGCTGGCGGGTTCCTTGATGTCGGCCTTGCTCGGCTATGCCGTGTTGCGCTATGCGCTGTCGGACAGAGTCCAACCCGACGACCCGGCCGGCTCGGCCGAACAGGAAGATCCGGACATGCTCACCGGTGCAAAGGCCGCCCAATGACACCGCCGATACCAACCAAGTTGTTTGAAGGCTACCGCGACTTCCGCACGATGCGCTACGGCGCGGAGGCCGACCGCTTCAGAACCCTCGCCGAAGGGCAGTCGCCGAACGTCATGGTGATCGGCTGCGCGGACAGCCGCGTCGACCCGGCCACCATCTTCTCGGCCGCGCCGGGAGAACTGTTCGTCGTGCGCAATGTCGCCGCGCTCGTACCGCCCTATGAAGAGGCCGGCGTCTATCACGGCACCTCGGCGGCGCTCGAATTCGCGGTAACCCGGTTGCGGGTGCAGAACATCGTCGTGCTCGGCCACGGCATGTGCGGCGGCATAACGGCTGCCCTCACGGCCGCCGAAGACCGCACCGTCGGCCAGTTCATCGGCCCCTGGGTCAACCAGCTCAGCGGTGTTCGCGAGACGCTCCTGGAGCAGGAGACCGACATTGCGCCGGAGGGCCGGCAAAACGCACTCGAACACCTGAGCATCAAATACTCGCTCGACAACCTGCGCGGCTTTCCCTTCGTCGAAGCAGCGATTAAACGCAAGGAGCTGGCCCTGCACGGCGCCTGGTTCTCGATCGCCGAGGGCGAGTTGCACTGGCTCGATCACGAGACCGGTGCGTTCGGGGCCGTGGCGGTGTCTTGAACCGGCCGGATTTCAGCACAGACGGTCAAGCCCTTCCTCTCCGCACCGTTGGCCCGTTTAACGGCGGCCGAAGACGCGCGGCCGGTTCGCCGGCTCCTTCCGGCCGTTATCATCAAGGCCGGACCGGGAACGGGAATATCGTTCTTTCTGTGCCGCGCGGGCCTTGCTCAGCCTTTCCTCAGCGGCGCCGAACTGACGCCATTTGTACACCAACCCGAATACGACAACGGCCAGGAGCGGGACGCCCGCCAGCAGATAGAACATATGACTCTCCCAAACCAAAAGCATGCGTCAAGGCATGACGCGCATTTGGCTGGTGCGGGCCACGATCCGCAGACCTTAACCGTCACAGGTTAAGAAATGCGCCGGTGCGGTACGATCCGCCGCCGGGTTTCCGCTCACGCTGAACTGAGCCAGTCCGATGGCCCGCCGAACTCCGGTCTGAAATAGACGATCATGCGGCCGTCCGGCCCGGCCGTTGCCGCCTTTCCCCAGGGCGCGACCCCATGGAGCGCGAGCCGGTGGACCAGATAGGCCTCGCCCGGCCTGGCGGCCAGCTCGACCCGCGTGCAACAGTCGAATATCTCCCGACGGAGGGCGTGATAAGCCTCGGTGACGTCGAGGTCTCCCCAGCTCTCCGGCGCCAGACCCTGGAACAGGGCCATGAATGTCCGCCGAACGATCTCATGCGACCCCTCCCAGATCACGAAGGGAGCTGCATCGGGGCTCGCGTCGACCATGGGAATGCCGAGAACGAAGCCGTGATGTTCGCGCAGGTGCCGCCGCCGGTCCGGTCCGACCGGCAGCAGCCCGTCGACATGGGCGGCGTCGCGTCGCCGGCGGTAGCGGTAGGCGGTCTCCGGTTCCGACGCCATCGGTTGCGGATAGCCCGGATAGCACACCGAGACCTGCGCGCGGTCCCATGCAAAGCCGGTGATCCCCAGACTGTCGCGAATGAAGCCGACGGCATCCCCCGCAATGGCGCTCCCGCCCTTCACCGCGCCGGTTTCATCGTTATCGAGAACATTCACCCCGGCAAACCAGGTGTCGCCGCATCTGAGCCAATTGGCGTTTTCCGGAGCTTCCACGGCGCCGCGCGCGGCGGGCAGCGCCCGGCCGACCCAGTCGGCCAGAGCCGGATCGAACGGGAAACGGCACCAGCCGCGTTCGAGGAATGACTGCTTCACGGAAGGCCGTTTCCTTTTCCGTCCCTGACCGACTGAAGTGCACCGAACATGTCCGGGCCACGTATAAGCTGGAGATTGAGTCAGTCTGCCAACCCAAGTCACCAGAGCGCCATGGATAGCTTGCCCGAAGAATATAGAGCAATTGTTGTCGGAGCCACCGGTGGCATCGGCCGGGCATTCCTCGGGGCGCTCGACGCCGACCGGAGATGCGGCAAGGCGATCGGGCTCGGTCGATCCTCCGAACCGAGGCTCGATCTCGAAGAAGAAGCTTCGATCGAACGGGCCGCCGCCGCCATAGGGCAGAGCGGTCCGATCCATCTCCTGATCGATGCTACGGGCATTCTGCACGACGCCACGATGCGCCCGGAAAAGTCTATCGCCGCCGTCGACCCGGAGGCCGTCGCCCGCGCCTTCGCGATCAACGCGACCGGACCGTTGCTGCTGCTGAAACACTTCCACCGGCTGTTTCCGCGCACCGGGCGCAGCGTCTTCGCGACCCTGTCGGCTCGGGTCGGCAGCATCACCGACAATGGGCTCGGCGGCTGGTACGGCTACCGCGCGTCAAAGGCGGCGCTCAACATGTTGCTGCGCACAGCGGCGATAGAGATCGCGCGGAAGCGGCCCGAGGCCGTATGCCTGGCGTTGCATCCGGGAACCGTGAAAACCGGCCTGTCGGATCCCTTTTCCGGAGACCGCAAGCGGATGGAGCCGGCGCAATCGTCGGTCATGCTCCTGAACGTCATCGACAGGGTCGGCCCGGCCGACACCGGATCGTTCCTCGCCTATGACGGGACCAAGATCCCCTGGTGACCGCCGGCCCCGCGACCGGACGCAATTCATGACCCGACCAATTGGCCAGCACGGCCGGAGTATGTTCAAATATCACGCTTCGACGGGTGCAGGATCAGGGAACGCGTCATGAAACATGTCAGCATCGAGAAACGGGGACGCATTTCCATCGTGCGTTTCGACCGGGGCTTTGCCGCCAACGCCCTGTCGCTCGAACTGATCCGCGAGCTGACGGCCGCGGCGCGCTCGTTCGACGACGATGCCGAGACCTCCGCCGTCATCCTCACCGGGCGCAGCGACAACTTCTCCATGGGCTTCGACCTGAAAGACCCGGAGATCGCCGCCCTGCGGCAGGCCGGCCTCGCGGACCGCAGGCTGGGCCTGATGGCCGGCGGCCGCATGTGCCGCGCCTGGGAAGAGATCCAGGCCCTGACGATTTCAGCCATCGAGGGCTGGTGCGTCGGCGGCGGCGTTGCGCTTACCGTGGCGACAGACCTGCGCATCGTCGGAAACGGCGCAGGGCTCTATGTGCCGGAAATCGAGCGCGGCATGAACATGAGCTGGGGCTCGG
>JBPCWF010000729.1:0-5168 GCA_051009775.1 Hyphomicrobiales bacterium
GCGGCCATGATCTACTGGGTCCTGACCATGATCCTGGAAATGATCCAGGCGCGCATCGAAGCCCATTACCGCGAAAAGGGCGCGCGCTGAACAGGCGCGCGACAGGGAGAACCGGCATGTCCGATCAGGCGGCATCGAACGGCAACGGGGGCAGCGCCACGGACGGCGTCATCATCCGCATGGACAACGTCTCCAAGTGGTTCGGCCCGTTCCAGGTTCTCAAAGACATCACGCTTCATGTCAAACGCGGCGCGAAAATCGTGATCTGCGGACCGTCGGGCTCCGGCAAGTCGACCCTGATCCGCTGCCTCAACCGGCTCGAGGCGCACCAGGAGGGCGATATTTTCGTCGACGGCATCGAGCTGCACGACCACATGAAGGAAGTCGACGTGGTGCGCCGCGAAGTCGGCATGGTGTTCCAGAACTTCAACCTGTTCCCGCACATGACGGTTCTGGAAAACCTCATGGCGGCGCCCCTATGGGTGCGCCACGTGCCCCGCGCCGAAGCCGAGGACACGGCAAAGCAGCTTCTCGAGCGCGTCAAGATACCGGAACAGGCGGACAAATACCCGAGCCAGCTCTCCGGCGGCCAGCAGCAGCGCGTGGCGATCGCCAGGAGCCTGTGCATGAACCCGAAGATCATGCTGTTCGACGAGCCGACCTCCGCGCTCGATCCGGAAATGGTCTCCGAGGTGCTCGACACCATGACCGCGCTCGCCACCACCGGCATGACCATGCTGTGCGTCACCCACGAGATGGGCTTCGCGCGCGCGGTGGCCGACGAGGTGATCTTCATGGACGAGGGCGAGATCGTCGAGCGCAACGAGCCCAACGCGTTCTTCACCGCGCCCAAGTCGGAGCGCACCAAGGCGTTCCTGAGCCAGATCCTGCAGCACTAAAACCGAAAACCGGCTCACAGAACCCGCTGCACCGCCTCCTGCCATCCCTGGTAGCGGCTCTCGCGCAGGTCCGCGCTGATCTCCGGCTCGAACACCCGGTCCGACTGCCACTGGCCGGCGAGATCGTCGAGCGACGTGTAGATGCCGGCCTCGAGACCGGCAAGATAGGCCGCCCCGAGCGCCGTGCTCTCCGTGTGGCGCGTGCGCTCAACCGGAATGCCGAGCTGGTCGGCGAGGCACTGGACGAACCAGTCATTGGCCACCATGCCGCCGTCGACCCTGATCCGGCCGGGCCGCTCAAGCCCCTGCCCCGCCATGTCGGCGGACACGGCCTCGATCAGGTCGCGGCTCTGATAGGCGACCGATTCAAGCCCGGCGCGGACCACCTCGGCCCGCCCCGCGCCCCGGCTGAGGCCGGTGATCGCCGCGCGCGCGACCGGGTCCCAATAGGGCGCGCCGAGCCCGACGAAGGCGGGCACCATATAGACGCCGCTGTCGCCGTCCGCCTCGGCGGCCAGCCGCTCGGTATCCTCCGCCTTGTCGAACAGCCCGAGGCTGTCGCGCAGCCACTGGATGGTGGCGCCGGCCATGAAGATCGAGCCTTCGACCGCGTAGACCGTCTCCGCGCCGCGCTGCCAGGCAACGGTGGTGAGCAGCCGGTTGTCGGAGCGCACCGCCGTCGCGCCGGAGTTGGCCAGCATGAAGCAGCCGGTGCCGTAGGTCGATTTGATCATGCCCGGGGCAAAGCAGGCCTGGCCGAAGGTTGCCGCCTGCTGATCGCCGGCGACACCCAGGATCGGCAGCTCCGCGCCGATCACCGCCGGGTCCGAGACGCCGAAATCGGCCTGGCTCGGCACCACCTCCGGCAGCACTTCGACCGGGATGTCGAGGCGGTCGAGCAGCGCCTGATCCCAGGCCAGCTGATGGATGTCGAACAGCATCGTGCGCGCGGCATTGCTGACATCGGTGCGGTGCGACGCGCCCGCCGTCAGTTTCCACACGAGCCAGCAGTCGATCGTTCCGAAGCACAGCTCGCCGCGGCCGGCGCGTTCGCGCGCGCCGTCCACATTCTCAAGCAGCCAGGCCAGCTTGGTGGCCGAGAAGTAAGGATCGATCAGGAGGCCGGTCCGGCGCTGCACATCGTCGCCAAGCCCTTCGCCGTGCAGCACACGGCACAGGTCGGCCGTGCGCCGGTCCTGCCAGACGATGGCGTTGTAGACCGGCTCCCCGCTTGCCCGGTCCCACAGCACCGTGGTCTCGCGCTGGTTGGTGATGCCGATGGCGCCGATCTCGCCCGCCCCGCCGGCCTTCTCGACCGCCCGCTCCGCGAGCCGCTGCACGGCGGACCAGATCTCCGCAGGATCGTGTTCGACCCAGCCGGCATTGGGATAGATCTGCCGCAGTTCTTCCGATGCGCTTCCGGCCGGCGCTCCGTCCCGGTCGACCAGAACCACCCGGCTGCTGGTGGTCCCCTGATCTATCGCCATGATGTAACGTGCCGTCATCGCCGCACCGCATTCCCCGTGTTCTGTGCCCTGTCCCGGAGCGGCTTAACCACCCCGCATGCAATATTCGCCTTGCTCCGGCACAAAAGCTATAGATAGTTCCCCAATCGAACCGGTGCACGAGCCAGAGCCGCCATGAAAACCGCTTTCATCGCAAGCGACGCGCCAGAGGCGACCGCCGCCGCCGAGGCGCTTGCAGCGCGCTACGGCGATGTCGACCCCGGGGAGGCCGACGTCATCGTCGCGCTCGGCGGCGACGGGCTCATGCTTCAGGCGCTGCACGATCACATGCGCAACGATGTTTCGATATACGGCATGAACCGCGGGTCCGTCGGCTTTCTCATGAACGAATATGGCGAGGACGATCTGATCGAGCGGCTCGAACGCGCCGAGGTGACCAAGATCCATCCCCTGCGCATGACCGCCCGCGACAAGAATGGCAAGCAGCACAACGCGCCGGCATTCAACGAGGTCTCGCTGCTTCGGCAGAGACACCAGGCGGCCAAGCTGCAGATCGCGGTCGATGGCAAAGTGCGCCTGGACGAGCTGATCTGCGACGGTGTCCTGATCGCCACGCCCGCCGGAAGCACCGCCTACAACCTGTCCGCCCAAGGCCCGATCCTGCCGATCAACTCGCCCCTGCTGGCCCTGACGCCGATCAGCGCCTTCCGCCCGCGCCGCTGGCGCGGCGCCATCCTGCCGCGCGAGGCCAAGGTCTCGATTACGGTCCTGGAGGCGGACAAGCGGCCGGTCAGTGCGGTCGCCGACCACTGGGAATTCCGCGACGTGACCAACGTCCAGGTCGAGGAGGATCCCGCTCTGTCGGTCAACATCCTGTTCGACCAGGGCCACAGCCTGGAAGAGCGCGTCCTGCGTGAGCAGTTCCTGTACTGAGACGGAGCCGCCAGGCGACCGTCCGTTCAGGGAATTTTAATCCGGTCTGACTAGTTTCACTCCGGGTTGGGTTAATGACCGGCGGCACATCGTTAGGTTCGCGTACTCCGCGTCAGGGAGCGTCGTGTTTGCAGTAGCTGCCGCGTCGTCACACCACCATGGCAACAACACAGTTTGAACGTTTGAGCTTTGCGATCATAGAAGACAATGCGCATGTGCGACGTCTGCTGCGCACGATCCTCCATTCGTTCGGCTGCCGCGAGGTCTACGAGGCGGATGACGGCGCATCCGGCCTCGAAGTGCTGGACAGCCACGTGCCCGATATCGTCATCACGGATCTCGACATGCCGGTGTTCGACGGCTTCGACCTTGTGCGCACCATCCGCAATCCCAAAGCCTGCAAGACGCCGAAAGTGCCGATCATCATGCTGACCGGCTATGCCGAGAAGAGCAATGTGCTGCGCGCCCGCGATCTCGGCGTGACCGAGTTTATCTGCAAGCCGTTTTCCGCCGACACGCTTTACAAGCGCATCCGCACGATCGTCGAGCGCCCGCGACCCTTCGTCGAGACGAAGCATTATTACGGCCCGGAGGTGCGGCCGCCATTGTCGGCGATCCCGGCGAAACGACATTCGCCCCACGACAGGCCGGAGGCCCTGTGCGGCCCGACCGAGATTGACGATCAGGAGATGGAGATCGAGATTTAAGGCGCATTCGGTTAGGATCGATTCCACCGGCAGCGCTCACGACACATGGGGCAACCGAAATGAACCGCGTCATCCAAAAAGACGACTGTGAAATCATCGAGGTCGAGAACACGCTGAAAGCGAAGGTTGCGATCACGGGCTCAGGCCCCGTCGACCGGACCGCAATCCAACGCGCGGAAACCGCATTGAAGCACCTTTCGGTCCAGTTCGACGACTGGCTGGCCGAAGAGGTCAAGAGCCTGACGGCGGCCCGCGACGCGGTGCGCCAGAACGGCCTGGCCGGAGACTATTTCGACGAGCTGTTCCGCACCTCGCACGCCATCATGGGCCAGGCCGAAACCCTCGGCTATCCGATCGCCACGCAGATCGCGGCATCCCTGTGCAGGCTGCTGGATGCGCCGGAGGACAAATCGCGCGTTCCCCTGGCGCTGGTCGACAACCATGTCGATGCCCTGTGGCGCATCATGCAGGACCAGATCAAGGATCCGGACGACGAGATCGCCCGTGCCGTCGCCGAACGTCTGATGGACGTGGTGTTCGAATTCGTCGACCGCGAAGAGCAGAAGAAGCGCGCGAAAGATCAGGACGGCGCCTGAGGACCTCGGCGAACCACCTTCCCTTTTACACTGATGACGGCCGGGAAATTGCCTAGAGCATGTCTCCCGAAAGTGGGCACCGGTTTCGGGAAAAAGACATGCTTTAACAACAAGCTAGGGCGATGTCGCGAATCAGAATGATCGCGACACGGTCTAGGCCGCCACCTTCATGTCGCGCAGGATGCGGTCCACCAGCGGCCGGGTCTCCGCGCCGGCGAAACGGCGCAGCATCGACAGGAGGTAGGTCTTGTCGTCGTCGGAGAATTCCTCGTACTGGGTGAGGATCCGCTCGATCATGCGCCGCCCGAAACGCTGCTCGTCGGCGATGTCGGAGTTACCGTAGAGTTCGCGGTAGACATCGACCGAGACGCGCAATGCCGGGAACATCGATCCGGGCAGGCCCGATTTCAGGAAGATCGCCTTCAGGCCCATATGGCCGCGCTTGAACATCATGTTGTGGACCATTGCGGGCGGCATGTTCGCCAGGCAGGTGAAGGCTTCCTCGACAAAGTCCATCTTGCCGACACAGGCCGCGCGCAGGACGAGCGACGGGGTCAGGTGATTGAG
>JBPCWF010000730.1:0-2699 GCA_051009775.1 Hyphomicrobiales bacterium
GCCATGGAGACGCTGACGGCAAGCACGGCGCACAGGGCGAACAGGGTCCAGCCAAAACGCATCGGGCACCTCTCCTGGGAATCGTTCATCCTCCGGGAGACCAACTTGCCATGGATCGCAGCGGGGCAAAAGCGATCCGAATCCCCGGGCGCCGGCCTGGCGACAAATTGGCAGAATTCGATCTTTATGCAGACCTTTTTTGGGCGCCAGAGTCGAACAAACGGACCGTTCTAACCGCCAAACAGTTAACCTCATACATATACGGAGTATTATCTGCACCACTAAGGGTTGCGTAAGTAGAACTAATCGGTACACTTGAACAAGTTGGGGATTTTCGAGCCCATTTCACGTGCGGCCAAATTGACGACACAATTTGTAGTCAAACGATTTAATGGGTTTAAGGTTGGGGGTGAGTTCATGACCTTGGACGGCCACACCGCATTAGCGGCGGGCATCTCATTTCTGATTGCGGGCGTTCCGGTTTTTCTATTCGTCGTCGCTATTACTGTGCTCATGAAATCGACAGCCGGACGGTACACGACGCGGCTGCTGATGCTTATCGTCACCACGGGCTGCGGCCACGGGATTTTTGCGGCGGCGAACTACTCGGCCTCCGGCACCGCGCCCGGCAGTCTGAACATGGTGGATTTCCTGGGGTTCACGGTCGAGCTGCAGGACCCCGCACTCATCTCCGACATGTTCTTTGGATGCTATCTGGCGCTGGTCACGGCGTTCGTCATTTCCTACGCCAAGAAGGTGTTCGTCGAACAGCAGGAGCGCTCTGAAAGCGAGTGGCCGCGGGCGTAACGTGATGTCCCCCCCAGGGCATCGTTCTGAAATGATCTGAAAGGCGGGGACCGCTCCCGGCCCGCACACATCCCCAATCACTCGCCCCGCCCGGCGCCGGAACGGCCGGTCATGAAGCGGGCGCCCCAATTGACGATGACCGCGCTTGCCAGGATCACCATGAGGCCGATGAAGGCTTCTCTGGGCACGGTTTCGCCCAGGGCGACCGCTCCGATGCCGACGGCCGCGAACGGCATGAAGAATGAGATCAGCGATGCATTGGTCACGCCCGCCTTGCCGATCAGCCAGAACAGCATCATGGTCGGCAGGGCTGTTCCGATGGTGCCGACACCGATCAGGCACAGAACCGCGGTCCGGGACGGCGCGGAGAAGTCCGCCGCGCCGGCAACCGCCGCCAGGGGAATGAGGATCGTTCCGGCGACGATGAACTGCCCGGCGGTCAGGATCAGCGGCGGCATGTCGCGATAGAGCCGGACCACCATGCCGCCCAGGGCATAGCCGAGCGCGGCGATCAGCGTGAGCGATGCGCCGAAGACCTGCTCGTCCAGGGTTGCGAGGTTGGCCGGGCCGATGGCATAGGCGACCCCGGCGAGGCCCAGCGCCGCGCCGCCCACGCGTATGGCGGAGAAATGTTCATCCCGCGTGATCAGCGGCGCCAGCAGCACGGTATAGACGGGGATCGACGCGATCAGGATGCCGCCCAGCCCGCTGGTGATGTGTTTCTGCCCCCAGGAGATCGCGACATAGGGCACGGTCGCCCCGACCACGCCCAGAATGACGAACGGCCGCCATGCGCGGCCCACGGGCGGCAGACGCAGGCCGGCCGCGCGCAGGACCAGCCACACCAGCGGCGCCGAGATCACCATGCGGGTGGCCGCGACCGTAAGCGGCGAGAACTCCCTGACCGCCACATTGGTCAGCGGAAAGGACGACCCGAAGAAAAGCGCGATCAGCAGGAGCACGATCCAATGCACCAACTTCATGGACGGCATCGCCGCGGCGGCATGGCTCATGCGTGTACATCCTTCTGCGTACCGGCCGTGCTCACGGCCGGTACCGCCGGGGCATCGCCTCGTTTTATATGACGGAAACGCCGGTTCAGGCGCCCGCTCCGGCTGGTTGAGATGACCGCCGCGCCTTGCGCTCATCGAGCCAGTCCCGGGCCTGGTAGGACCAGTACGCCACCTGGGTCGCGGCCCGCCCTGCGGCACCGCCGGCCCATTTCGGACCGAACCGCTCGAACAGCCGGTAGCGGTCGTCGCCCTCGGCAATGGCGCCGGCAATCAGTCGGCCCGCCATGGCCGTGGTGTTGAGCCCGTGGCCGCCGAACGCGCTCGCCGTCCAGAGCCCCCCGCCCAGCGGTCCTATGATCGGCATCTTGTGCACCGCATAGGCCATCAGGCCCGACCAGGCATGCTCGATCTCGATGGCCTCAAGCTGGGGATAGATCGCAACGATGTCGCGCTTGAGCATGGCCGCCAGCCGCGCGGGCTCGGAGCGCTGGGTGGTGATCCGGCCGCCCCACAGCAACCGCCCGTCGGGCAACAGGCGGTAATAGTCGCCGGCCCGCCTGGTATCGGCAATCGCCGCATCGGTCGTGATCGCCATGGCCAACAGCTCCGGCGCAGGCCGGCTCGCCACCACATAGGTCGCAACCGGCAGAACCGCCGCGTCGAGCGCGCGGGCAAGGCCGCGGCCGTAAGCGCTGTGGGCGAGCACCACATGCCGGGCCGTGACCGCACCACCGGAGGTCCGGACACGGTGTCCCGCGCCATCGGCCTCGATCGCCATCGCCGGCGTGTGCTCGAAGATCCGCACCCCCGCCGCCTCGCAGCCGGCCGCCAGGCCGATGGCATAATTGAGCGGATGGATATGCAGCGCCTGGGCGTCAT
>JBPCWF010000731.1:0-4224 GCA_051009775.1 Hyphomicrobiales bacterium
TGTTGTAGCCCTCCGGCGGCACGATGACCCCGCCCGACGCCAGCACCGGCTCGGCGATATAGGCCGCTATCCTGTCCGCGCCGCGCCGCTCGATCGCCGCATCGAACTCGTCGATCAGGCTGTCGCAATAGGCGCTCTCGGTCATGCCTGTCGGGCGCCGGTAAGGATTGGGCGACGACAGAAACGTGACCATGTCGGACAGCGTGTCCATATGGCTCTTGTCGCGTTCCTTGCCGCTGACCGACGCCGCGAGCAGCGTGCTGCCGTGATGGGCGTTCTGGCGGCTGATCAGGTGTTTCTTCTCCGGCCGGCCCATCAGGTTGTTGTAGAACGCCACGAACCTGAGCGCGCTGTCATTGGCGGTCGAGCCGCCGGTGGTCAGCATGACCCGGTTGAGGTCGCCCGGTGCCAGCTCGGCGAGCTTCGCCGAAACCGCCGCTGACGGCGGATTGGCGGTGCCCCAGGGTGTCGAATAGGCCAGCGCCCGGGCCTGTTCGGCCATCGCATCGGCGATCTCGTCCGCGCCATGGCCGAGATTGAGGCACCACATGCCGCCCGGACCGTCGATCAGGTCGTGGCCGTCGATGTCGGTCACCGTTGCGTCACGCCCGCCGACCATGATGGTGCGCGCGTTCTCGTCCATCAGGTTGGGCCGGTCCCAGGGATGGAAGAACTGCCGGTCCTTGTCGTGCAGCGCGTCCTTGTCCTCAAGCCACGGAATGTCGCCTCTCAGCACGGCGTCGTCCATGTCACATCCTTCCCGTTTGCGATCCCGTTCAACCGGAATGCCATTATGATTTCTGTGCGTAACAATATAGCGCGAGCATTTCATAGGCCAGCGTTGCGCCCGCCAGTGCGGTCACCCCGGCGACGTCGAATGGCGGCGACACCTCGACCACGTCCATGCCGACAAGGTTGATGCCGGCCATTTCGCGCAAGGTCGTCATCGCCTGATAGGGCGTCAGGCCGCCGATGACGGGCGTGCCGGTGCCTGGTGCGAAGGCCGGGTCGAGACAATCGATGTCGAAGGTCAGATAGACCGGCCGGTCGCCGACGACCTCCCTGATCCGGGCGGCCGCGGCCTTTGGGCCGTTCTCGTGCACCGCATTGGCGTCCACCACCGTGATCCCCAGCGTGTCGGAATTGTAGGTGCGGATGCCGACCTGGACCGACACCTCGGGGTCGATCGTGCCGTCCTGGACCGCGTGATAGAACATGGTGCCGTGATCGATCCGGGTCTGGTCCTCGTCGTGCCAGGTGTCGGTATGGGCGTCGAACTGGACCAGGGCGACGGGCCCGTGCTTTGCCGCATGGGCGCGGATCACCGGATAGGTCAGGAAGTGGTCGCCGCCGAGCGTCAGGGCAGCGGTGCCGGCGTCCAGGATCTCCGCGATATGGGCCTCGATGGCGGCCGGCACGTCCTTCAGGTGGCCGTGATCGAAATAGCAGTCGCCATAGTCGACCACCGCAAGCTTCTCGAACGGTTCGAAGTCCCAGTTATAGGGACGGGCCCAGGCGATATTGCTTGATTCCGTCCGGATCGCGCGCGGTCCGAACCGGGTGCCGGGCCGGTTGGTGGTCGCGGTGTCGAGCGGCACCCCGGTGACCGCCACATCGATACCGTCGAGGTCGCGTGAGTATTTGCGCCGCATGAAGCTCGTTGCGCCCGAATAGGTCGGCTCCATGTGCAGGCCGTAAGGGTCGGTGCGCCTGAACCCGTTGTCGATGTCATGCCCCCCTTTGTCCGAGGGCGATTTGTCTGAGGTGCTCGTCACGGTATCTGTTGCCTTTTTGCCAGCCTTCAACGGGCGGGAGTGTGAAACGCCGCGGCGCAGAGATCAAAGAAAAACGTCCCGCCGTGCCCGGTCAGGGACATGGTTTGGTAGTGGCGAGCACGAAGGTGTCCTGCTTGCGGCGATAGTGCTTCTCGACGCACGTGCCGTCCGCCCCGGTCACCCGTTCGCGGCGCGCAGTCTGGCGCAACCTGTCGACACGCCACGTCCACGTGTCGTGAATGCGAATTCCGCCTGCGCGTTCCCGATAGGACTGGATGGTTTTCGTGTCCGGGTCGAACTCAGGCCAGGCGATCTGCCCGAGCTCTCCATTTGGCACGAATCTCCGCGCGGCCGGGTCGTAGAGGAAGTAGCGGTAGCCGGCATCCTTGCCGTCGAGCCGCTTCATGATTGCGAGATCCCTGTGGCCGTCGAAGTTCATGTCCATGAGCAAGATGCCGACGGTTTCCGGATCGATCACCGGGCGGGCATCGACCGCGATCGACTGAAACGGCCGGGCGTCCCCGTCGTGCGTCAGCCGGATTTCGCGCACATGGTTGGGTGGCGTGCCGGCCAGTGCGATCGTGATGTCGTCTCCGTCTGCCGTGAACGGCCCGCTGCACTCTGCCAGAACCCCGTTGCGCGGCGGCGTGTAGAGCGTGCAGATCAGGTCTTCGGCCGCCTGCGAGGCAAGCGCGGACTGCGGCAGCAAAGCGATGAGCGTCGCCAGAACGAAACAGCGGCAACGGCTAGCCATCCGCGGCGGAAGCCGGCGCGGCCTCGAGCCATGAGGAGATGACGACGCCGTTCCTGCTGAGCAGATAGGCCTGGACGTATCGCGCCGCGTGAATGATGAAGCAAAGCACGATCCAGAACGCCATCAGGATATAGCCGGCCGGGGGATGGCCGGCGAGCGCCGCCAGGGTCAGGATGATCACGTTCGGATTGCGCCGCGCCGTGATCAGGCGGAAGGTCGAATCGAACCATTGCCACATGTGGATCTTGAACTTGAAGGTGGAGATGAACGCCTGCTCCAGCAGCTTGCCGGCAATGTGGCCGCCGAGCACCACCCAGACCGACCAGAATATCCAGGGATTGCCGTCGTCGGGCAGGCCGTGCCACCAGGCAAGCCACCACAGCGGCGGCGCCACCAGATCGATGCCGTGATCGAACACGTTGCCCCATTTCGACGAGGTCAGGGTGACCCGGGCGAGCTTGCCGTCGACCGTGTCGAGCAGCGCCATCAGCCAGGCGCACAGGAGGCCCCATATGAACTGCCCGTTCCAGAACAGGACGAAGGCGAGGATCGACAGGATGAGCCCGACGGTGGTCACGTGGTTGGGCGATACCTTGAGCCGCGCCAGGATGCGGGTGATCGGAAAGGCGATATGGGGCCACATGTATTTGGTGACCACGTCGGTCACGCCCTTGTAGGCGGCCATGAAGCTCTGCCATTCGAGCGCCCCGGCATTGTCGTCGGTCAGGATCGCCGCGAGCGGCTGGGCGCGCTTGCGCAGGGCGGCGTCGTACCGGCCGGCGACATCCTCGGTGCGGACGATCTTGAGGCCGGCGAAGGTTATGTCGCGCAGCACCACCGTGTCGGCGCTCAGGAACCTGGTCACCTCCTGCCATTTCCGACTGCCCGCATAGCCCGCGATGGCGGCGAAGCCGTTGTCGTGCTCGGCGACCAGGATGGCGTTGTGGGTGCGCCGCAATCCCTCCAGCAAACCCTGGTCGACGATGCCATCGGTCCTCAGATAAAGCACCATCCCGTCGGACTCGGCCGGCTCCCCGGCGATGACGATATCCTCGCAGCCCAGCCGCTGTGCCATGCGCTCGGCCCGGTCGGCGCCGGTCATGCCCCAAATGGGCGTGTCGCAATAACCCGTGAGAAAGGCCGATTGCGATCCGGCGTCCGCTTGCGCGTCGATGTCATGGTCCATTTGGTGCCGCCTGTGAGATGCGTTGCAACCGTCTACTATGTTCGTGCGGCGCGGGCAACACGGGCGCCGGTCCGTCATGTCGGGCATCGACAGGGCAAGGTCGGTTGGCCTAGAGCATCATTCCATATGAAGGAACGATGCTCTAAAACCGGGGCGCCGGCCGGGACGGCGCGGTAACGGCACCGGCAGGCAAGAGGAGACGCGGTGGTGGCAGCCATGTTCTGGGCATGCGATCGATGAGCCAGGTGACCCTGATCCTCGCCGCAATCGCGGTCATGTTCGGCGGCCTGGCGCTCGCCGGTTCGCTCGACTCCGCCACCGCAATATTCGGATTTGCGGCGCTTGCGATGTTCGTCGCCGTGATCTCGAAGCGCATGCACGAGCACGCCGAGCCGCCGGCGCCCGAGGTGATTGTTCCGGCCGAAAGTTCGACCGACAGATTACGGCAGGTTGTTTCGACCCTGCCCGATCCGGCGATCGCACTCGGTGCCGACAGCCATGTGGTGCTC
>JBPCWF010000732.1:0-2617 GCA_051009775.1 Hyphomicrobiales bacterium
AAACCGGCCTTCATCCAACAGCCAATCAATGATTGGACCCGGGTCCCAATTTACAGGTGCTGTTTTGCTCGGTGTGTCGGACATGGCTTATGAGTTCAGGAATTGATCGGACCGGGTGTGTGTTGCACCCGTTGCAGCGAAACACCCTTTGGACTTCCAAGTTTCCGAACGGCACCCGACAGCAGGCGGAAGTTCAGCCATCAAGCACTGATGTCCGCTGGTTCGTCTTGCCGTCAGCTCCAGCCCGGACTGTTGAGCGGTTCGTCCGACAGGGTCTGGACCGTGCCTCTTTGACTGTCCCCGACATAGATGCCGAAGCGGTTTTCGACCCGTTCGGAAATGTAGCGCCGGACCAGCTCGCGCAGCCCGTTGTCCGGCAGCCGGTCGAACGGCACGTCGTCGAACGCGACGAGCCTGGCCGCGGCATCCGGTGCCGGCCCGTCGAGAAGGTCGCCGCGATAATAGACCGACAGTTCCCGGTCCGTGCTGCTCTCGAACACCGCATAGAGAAACGAGATGTCGGCGCGTATGCCCAGGGCGTCCAGATTGGCGATCAGGCTTCCGGCCTCCGCGCCCGCGCCCAGGATGGCGCCCGCGGGCAGCGCATAGCCGCCGGCCTCTTCCGTCAGCAGGATCTTTCCGTTGGCCTCGAGGATGGCGCCGACCCGCGTCGCCTGTCCGGCCGCCGCCACGGCCTGGCGCTCGAGCGCGAAGTTGACGTAAGAGCCGCGGCAGAACCCGAGCGGATTGGACGGGGAATGGGCGAAGTCGACCACCCGGCCGATCAGGATGGCGTGGTCGCCGGCCTCGACCTGGTCGTGCATGGCGCAGGCGAGCCATGCTGCGGCGCCTTCGATGATCGGGCTGCCGCCCGCCCCCGTGCGCCACGCGGCCCGGTCGAACTTGTCCGGCGCCTTGGAGGCGAAGATCGACGATGTCTCGGTCTGATCCTCGGCCAGAATGTTGATCGCGAAGTGGCCGCAGGCCTGGAACACCGGATAGCTGAGCGCCGATGTGGCGATGCAGACCAGTACCAGCGGCGGGTCGAGCGACACCGAGGTGAACGAGTTGGCGGTGAAACCGCGCGGCGTGCCGTCCGCCTCGCAGGTGGTCACCACGGTGACGCCCGTCACGAAGGCGCCGAGCGCCTTGCGCAGCTCCATCTGGTCGATCTCGACGCGGCCGCCTGCCTGTTCTGCCATGAACTCGCCTTAACGTTTGCTCCCGGAACTGCACAACCGCTTAACACATAGGCGGAGCGGATGCGACGGGTTCGGCACGGTTTGATCTCCGTCAAGGCGCCCGCCGCCGGTTTGACATCTGTCTCGGCTATGGCTCATGAGAACGACATGATGGAAAGTGCGGGCCCTACGCAACCGCGCCTGCGGCGCCGGCTGACCCTGCCGCTGCTAGTGCTCTACGGGCTCGGCGTGACGATCGGCGCCGGCATCTACGTGCTGGTCGGCGCGACCGCCGGGCGCGCCGGCGTGCACGCGCCGTCCGCCTTCGTCGTGGCGGCCGTCGTCATGGCGCTGACCGCGGCCTCCTTTGCGGAACTCTCGGGCCGCTATCCGGTCAGCGCGGGCGAGGCAGCGTATGTACGGGCGGGCTTCCGCTCCGACCTGATCGCCATCTTCACCGGCATTCTGGTGATTGCCGCCGGCAGCGTCTCCTCGGCCGCCATCTCGATCGGCAGCACCGGCTACATCCGCGAGCTGATCGACCTGCCGCAGGCCGTGCTGGTGCCGGTCGTGGTGCTCGCCATGGGACTGGTTGCGGCCTGGGGCATTCTGGAATCGGTCCTGTTCGCGGCGCTGTTCACGCTGGTCGAGGCGGGCGGGCTGATCGCAATCATCGTGCTTGGCTTCGGCAGCGATGCGGGACTGGTCGCCCGGCTGCCGGAGGTGCTGCCGCCGCTGTTCGAACCCGGCGTCTGGTCGGGCATCGCCGCGGCCGGCCTGCTCGCGTTCTTCGCCTTCATCGGGTTCGAGGACCTGGTCAATGTGGCTGAGGAAACCAGGAACCCGAAGAAGACCATGCCCTGGGCGATCTTCCTCACCCTCGCGATTTCCACGGTGATCTATTTCCTGGTCGCCTCGGTTGCCGTGCTGACCGTTCCGATAGATCAGCTGGCGGCCTCGTCCGCCCCGCTCAACGACGTATTCCGCGAGGTCACCGGCGCGTCGTCGCGCGTGATCCTTGCGATCGCCGTCGTGGCGACGCTCAACACCATCATCGTGCAGATCATCATGGCGTCGCGCGTGGTCTACGGCCTGGCCGACCAGGGCAATCTGCCGGCGGCGTTCGCCCGCATCAACCGGTTCACGCGCACGCCGCTGGTCGCGACCGCCGCGGTCGTGACGGTCATCCTCGCGCTCGCCATGGCGTTCCCGCTCGAGGGGCTGGCGGAGATGACCTCACGGATCACGCTGACCGTCTTCGCGCTGGTCAACATCGCGCTGATCAAAATCAAACTGGCGGGCGAACCGGCGCCCGACGGCGTGTTCGAAGTGCGCCTCTGGGTGCCGGTCGCCGGCGTCGTCACCTGCGTCGCGTTCCTGATGAGCGGCTATCTGGTCGGGTGAAGGACCGGCGCCCGATCGGCTCGGATGTGGCA
>JBPCWF010000733.1:0-3629 GCA_051009775.1 Hyphomicrobiales bacterium
GGTCTGCTGAAGTCCGAGAAGGGTCGTTTATCTGATCCCTCCGCGCGGTCCCGGGTTTTCCAATTCTCGCGCACCGGTTACGCTTTGTGCCGATCCATTGTGCTGCCCGCCACGTTCGAGGAGTGAGTCGATGATACCGGCAAAACCGCTCGCCAGCCTGCCGACCCACGACGTGACCAACATGCCGCCTCACCTGGGCGACCAGGACCTCTGGCGGAGCGACGCGGCCCTGCGCGAGGGCGTCGCGCGCGAGGGCGCCGGCTGGGCCGAAGATCACCTCGCCGCATTGGGCAAAACGGCAGGCACCGCGGAAACTTTCGAGAAGGCCGATCAGGCGAACCGGCACATACCGGAGATCAGGGCCTTCGACCGTTACGGCATGCGCATCAATCAGGTCGAGTATCACCCGGCCTATCACGACCTGATGGCAACCGCGATCGGCAACGAGGTCCACAGCTTTGCCTGGACCCACGAAGGTCCGGGCTCGCAGGTCGCCCAGGCGGGTCTGATCTACCTGTTCAATCAGCCGGAGGGCGGCGTCATGTGCCCCATGGCGATGACCTATTCGGCGATACCGCCCCTGCGCTCGACGCCCGAGGTCGGCGACGACTGGATCCCGAGACTGCTGTCGACCTCCTACGACCGCCGCGATATCCCGGTCGGCGACAAGACCGGCGCCACCATCGGCATGTTCATGACCGAGAAGCAGGGCGGCTCCGACGTGCGCGCCAATTCGACGACCGCCGCGGCGATCGGCGCGGCCACCGGCAAAGGCGCCGAATACCGGCTGACCGGCCACAAGTTCTTCTGCTCGGCGCCGATGTGCGACGCCTTCCTGACGCTCGCCTATACCGACAACGGCCTGTCGTGCTTCCTGGTGCCGCGCTGGACACCCGAAGGCGAACGCAACAGCCTGTTCATCCAGCGCATCAAGGACAAGCTCGGCAACCGCTCCAACGCCTCGACCGAGATGGAGTTCCAGGACACCTGGGGCGTCATGGTCGGCGACGAGGGCCGCGGCGTGCGCACCATCATCGACATGGTTCAGGGCAACCGCATGTATTGCTGCGTGAGTTCGGCCGCCCTGATGCGCCAGGGGCTGGTCCAGGCGCTGCACCACACGGCGCACCGTTCGGCGTTTCAGAAGCGGCTCATTCAGCAGCCCCTGATGCGCAACGTGCTGGCCGACCTCGCCGTCGAGGTCGAGGCCGCGCTCGTGCTCGCCCTGCGCATCGCCCGCGCCATGGACGAGGCGGAGACCGATGAGGGCGCCGCGGCGCTCGCCCGGATCGGTACGGCGGTCGGCAAGTACTGGAACTGCAAGCGCGCGCCCGGACATATCTTCGAGGCCCTGGAGTGCCACGGCGGCCCCGGCTATATCGAGGACTCGATGATGCCGCGGCTCTACCGCGAAGCGCCGGTCAACAGCATCTGGGAAGGCTCGGGCAACGTCATGTGCCTGGACGTGCTGCGCGCCATGCAGCGCGAGGAGGCCGCCATTCCCGCATTCATGGCCGAGCTCGATGCTGCGCGCGGGGGGAATGCGGCGCTGGATACCGCCGGCGACGCGCTCAGGGACGAACTGGCCGAGCGCAAGGACCTGGAGCTGCGCGCCAGAGGCGTCACGGAACTGATGGCCGTCGCCCTTCAGGGGTCTCTGCTGGTGCGCCATGCGCCGGCCGCGGTCGCCGACGCCTTCTGTGCCTCGCGTCTCGGGGCCCGCTGGACCGGCGCCTATGGCACCCTGCCCCCAGGCGTCGACTTCGACACCATCATCGACCGCGCCCTGCCCGCTGCCTGAGACATCGGCGGCAGCTGCGCTACGTTCCGGAACAGTCCGGACCGGCCGCCCTGTTCCTGTCCGGGAACGCGGAAACAAAACCGGCAGCCTTCATTATCGCTACCGCTTTCCGGACCCGGGGACACCATACCGCTCAGCGATATCCTCCAGATAATCGAGCCACTCCCCGCCCCATGTAATGCGGCATTTGCTCAATTTGAAAACCCGTTCCGGTTGTGGCCAGGCGTATTCAATAAACCTCGACCTTGGGGGCCAAATCGCTGGACGTGACGCCCCGTACCATGCCCTCGGTGTTGTAGGGTGTGGCAATATTTCCATCCCGATCAACCGCGATCACGCCGCCGCGCAAACCCTTGCGGAGCAACTCGCCCTTGATGAGATTTGTCGCCGCGTCCTGCACGGAAAGGCCCTTGTACTTCATGGCGGCTGCAATGGCGTGGGCAACCACATGGCGCATGAAGAACTCACCGTGACCAGTCGCGGAGATGGCCGCCGTCTCGTTGTTGGCGTAGGTACCGGCGCCGATGATGGGCGAGTCGCCGACCCGGCCGGGGATCTTGGAGTCGAACCCACCGGTCGAGGTACCGGCCGCCAGATTGCCGCAGCGGTCCCGCACGACAGCGCCCACGGTGCCGCCATTATGGCCACCACCCGGGTCGGTTAAACGTCGCAACGTCATCTTATCGATTTGCGCACTACCCTTCTTTTTCGCAGTCGCCGAGAGCGTACCGTCCGGGTTCAACCGATAGGTAACGACGTAGCTGCCCAGGGCGCTCATGTCGTCGGGTTCGGTTACCTGGAGCCCGCCGTCGACGAAAACAGCGGTGAGGCGTCGATAGAGGCTCTCGCCAAAAATGGGATGCGGACCGAAAGCATAGATCACCTTTGCCCTGTCGGGCTCCATCTCCTCGACCACCAGCACATGGTTCAGGGTCCCGGTAAAGATGCCGGCCCAGGCCCCCGAAAACGCCGTCTTGTCCGGCGCGATCCGATCGTCAGGCGGTTTGATCTCCATGTCGCCCGGCAGAGGCACGTTGCCGAAGTTCCGTCCGCTATAGAAGAAGTAGGCCGCATCGGCGACCGCCCCACCGTTCTCCTGGACGAAGCTATCGGCACCGGGCCCGACCATCATGACGTGGCGAGAACTGTCCATAACCAGCCTGGCCGCCGAGATCGGGTTGCGAACGGCCTTGACCGACGCCACGGCGCCGGCTTCCAGCAAGCGCCCTTCCATGATCGAGGCGTCCATTTCGACCACGCCGGCCTCATTGGCGATGGCCCCCTTGCCCGCGTTGAACAAGCCGGAGTTTTCCATGTCCGCGACGACCGCCTCGACCACATCTATCGCCCGCGCGCCCGAGGCCAAAACAGCGCGCGCTTCGCTCAGTGCTTGCCGCAAAAAGCCGATCTTCGGCCCGTGGTCGCCGCGCCAGAAGACCACCCCACCATGCAGCGCAAGGGCGAAGGTCTTATCCATATCGCAGAGACCCATTTTCACGCCGGCCAATGGGTTCTCTGTATCGGCACCTTGCGCCTGCGCGCGCGTCACGCCGTGGTCGACCTGGAGCCCTGTGACCCCTGAGAGCAAAAGCGCGGCCACCGCCGCACCCAACGTGACACATCGCATGATGCACCTTCCTCACGATCGACATTGCTTGGATGGCATCCAAGTTGGCGACAATCATAGCGGATTTCGTCATCAAAGATGCGTTGGCACGGAGTCAACGCGACTTTACCGCAGGGCATGATGCTAGCGATGGATGTTCGCCGAGGGCATCTGCGGGCATATCGCATCCGCTCGCCTGGTATCGCTTTTGCGCTTCAAATC
>JBPCWF010000734.1:0-3480 GCA_051009775.1 Hyphomicrobiales bacterium
AACTTCCTGGTTCTGGCGATCGGCATCTACGGCATCGGCGAGATGCTATGGACCATCGAGGTCTCGCGCGGCTCGCCCAGCATGTCCAAGGCGGTGGTCACCGTCGAACGCGTGATGGCCAACCTGCGCGAACTGCTGTCGACATGGAAGACTGCCGTCATGGCTTCGACGCTTGGCTATTTCGTCGGCATCCTGCCCGCTGCCGGCGCCACCCCGGGCTCGCTCATGGCCTATGGCGTCGCCAAGATGACCTCGAAGGATCCCGGCAAGTTCGGCAAGGGCGAGGTCGCCGGCGTGGTCGCCCCGGAAGCGGCCAACAACGCCGCGTCCACCGGCTCCATGCTGCCGATGCTGACCCTCGGCATTCCGGGCTCGCCGACAACCGCCATTTTGCTCGGCGGCATGGTCATTTGGGGCCTGACGCCGGGACCGCGCCTGTTCATCGAGCAGACCGAGTTCGTCTGGGGCCTGATCGCCAGTCTCTACGCGGCCAATTTCTTTGCGGTTCTGATCAACATCAGCTTCATCCCGCTGTTCCTGTGGATGCTGAAGATGCCGTTCACGATCCTGGCGCCGCTGATCTTCGTCTTGTGCCTGGTCGGCGGTTTCGCCCCGACCAACTCGATGCACGATGTCTGGCTCATGCTCGTTTTCGGCATCGGCGGCTATCTCTTGCGCAAGCTCGACTATCCGCTTGCCCCGGCCGTGCTCGCCATCGTGCTGGGGCCGATCGCGGAGCCCGCGCTGCGCCAGTCGCTGATCATCTCTGGCGGCGACTTCATGATTTTCGTCAACCGGCCGATTGCGGGCCCGATCACCATAATCGCGCTGCTGCTGTTGTTCCTGCCGGTGTTCAAGGCGATCTACGAGCGGGTGAAAAAGCCGGGTGAAGAGCCGGCCCGGTAAACCGCGGACCGCTGGATTTGCGTCTTGCGGGACAGTGCCGCGGTGTCTGCCGAACCACGAATGCACTTGCGTTAACTTGAATACTACGCCAGTTCGCATACTTATTATGCGGGAGAGCACGGTGGAACGGTGCCCGAATTTGACAGAGGCGAGCCATGCGCGCGTTCCTTTCTGCATTGATTGCGTTGACTTTTTCCGCGCTGGCACCGCTGGAGGTCCATGCTGAGAAGCGCGTTGCGCTTGTTGTCGGCAACTCCGAATATTCCCTCATTTCCCCGCTCCAGAACCCCCGGAACGATGCCGAGCTGATGGCGCAAACGCTGAAAGGGCTGGGCTTCGACGTCGTCCTCGCGCTCGACAGCGATCGCACCGCGATGACCAGGGCGGTGCGTGAATTCGGCAAACGGCTGTCTGAAGCGGGCCCGGGCACCGCGGGCCTGTTCTACTATGCCGGTCACGGCGTTCAGGCGCGCGGCACCAATTATCTGGTACCGCTCAAGGCGCCGATCGAGGACGAGCTCGATCTGACCGTCGAGGCGGTTGACGTGGCCTGGGTGTTGAGCCAGATGGAGGCTGCCGGCAACGGCCTCAATCTGATGGTGCTCGACGCCTGCCGAAACAATCCGTTCAAGGGCATGTTCCGCTCGGTCGGACGCGGGCTCGGCCGCATCGACACCGCGCGCGGCGCGCTGGTCGCTTTCGCCGCCGCACCCGGCCAGGTGGCGACCGACGGCACTGGCGACAACTCGCCTTACACCGCCTCGCTGGTCAGGGCCATGCGCACTCCGGGCCTGGCCGTGGAGCAGGTGTTCAAGCGCGTCAGGCTCGATGTCGAAAGCAAGACCGGCGGACGCCAGACGCCATGGGAGGAATCGTCGCTGCGCGGCGAGTTCTATTTCGTTCCGGAAGAAACCGTGAAAACCGAACCGGCCGCCGGAGGCGACAGGCTGGCCGCCAACCGGCTCGGCGCCAAACAGTCGCCGGCGTTCGACGAGCAGACGATCGAACTGACATTCTGGAACTCGGTCAAGGACAGCGCGGACCCGGCGGTTCTTGGAACCTACCTGAACCGTTATCCAAACGGCGTGTTCGCCGATCTGGCCCGTGTCCTCATCGCCCAGCTCGAACGCTCCGGGCAGGACAGCACGTCGGGACAACGCGACACAAGCCCCGCTGCCCCCATCCAGACTGCGCGGGAAGCATCGAAGGCGGAATCCGAGCCTGCCGCCGGCACGCGCGACGCGACCGCGCCCGCGGCAGCGCCCGAAACGGAACAGAAAGTGGCAGCCGTCGATCCGCAGGCAGTGACCGCGCCGCAGACCACCGAAGTCCCGGACCTGGCGCGCCGGATCCAGTCGGTCCTGGCCCGCGCCGGCTGCCGGCCGGGCGGCGTCGACGGCCTGTGGGGGCGCAACAGCGAGGCCGCCCTCAAGCGCTTCGGGCGCCACGCCAAGCTGCGTCTGCCGTCCGACGCGGTGAGCGACGAGACGCTCGATCTGCTTCTGAAGCATCCCGGCCGTGTCTGTCCGGGGGCCGCCTGCGGCCCCGGCCATTCATTGAAGAACGGCCGCTGCGTCGCGCGGACCTGCCCGCGCGGCCAGTTCCTGACCCGCTCAGGCGCGTGCCAGCCGCGCGCCCGGCAGGTCTCCAAGCCGCGTCCGCCGAAAGCCCGCCCGGCGCCGCAAAGGACCGCGCCGCAGCAAGCACCGCCGCGCAAGCGCCGTTACGACCCGGCGGAAAGCCAGGGCGAAGGCTGGCAGATCCAGCGCTGACCGCCGATCTCAGGCATTGGAATATGGATGAATGGCTGGGGAACCAGGATTCGAACCTGGACTAACGGGGCCAGAACCCGTCGTTCTACCGTTAAACTATTCCCAACTAGCTGGAACTTTCCGGTGATATCCCAGTTAAATGGCGGTTGCAATGGCAAATGCAAACGGAGCCCTGGCCGCGGGGTGACGGCGGCCGGTCCGGGTCGGACCGGGATGTTCACACGATCGGGCGGTACGTGAGCCTGTTCGTGTTTCCGGTTTTCTCGGTCTTTTTGCGGTCGTCGGAACCGTTGGCTCCCGCATCGCACAGGTCCGCCTGGTCGGCGGGCGGCAGAACCGGACCGCGCCGCTCGGCCATTGCCGTGAAGGCTTTGTCCGGGCTGCCGGGCGGCCGGGGAACGCCGGTGCGGGGCCTGGGGTCCGGTTTCCGGGGCGCCTGCGCCGCCGGGGCCGGATCGGCCCTGGCCGGTGGTGGCGCCGGTTGAGGTTCTGGCACCGGCAGGTCGCTCTCCCCGTCATGCGACGGCAGGTCGGTTTCGGCGCCCGGATCGGGCGGCATGACACCGCTGCTATGCGCCCGCCATCTGGCGACCACGTCCTGCATGAAATCGCGGCTGCCAACCTCGTTCTGCCAGACCTGCGAGAACCGCGCGGTCGTGCTGCGTGGCATGGCGTCCGGCCGCAACCGGTCGAACCTGATGCGCGTCGGCAGGGCGACCCCTTCGCCGAAGGCGACGGCTTCGCCGGTGCCGAGCGTCGGCAGCACGTCGAGCAGGCTGGCCGACGCGTCGGAAACCCGCGC
>JBPCWF010000735.1:0-3040 GCA_051009775.1 Hyphomicrobiales bacterium
GGCTGTCATAGTGACCGAGCGCCAGGAAATAGGCGACGGTGCGCTGTTGGTGGCCGGGCGGGTGGCGCAGCATGAGCGAGCGCAGCTGCCGCGCCTCGCGGATGAACGGTTTGGGGCCGACCAGATAACCGAGCCTCAGGCCTGGGAACAGGGCTTTTGAGAAGCTGCCGATATAGATCACCCGGCCGGCCCGGTCGAGCGACTTCAAGGCCGGGCTCGGCGGCGTCAGGAAGCTCATTTCGAACTCGTAGTCGTCCTCCACGATCACGAAGTCCTGTTCGTTCGCCGCGCTCAACAGCCGCGCCCTGCGTCCCGACGGCATGGTGACGGCGGTCGGTGCATGATGGCTGGGGGTGACGAACACCACATCGGTGTCGGTCGGAATGTTGTCCACGGGCAGGCCGCTCTGGTCGACGTCGATCGGTGTGACCCGGGCGCCGTTCCAGTGCAGCGCCGCCGCGATGTCGGGATAGCCCGGATTTTCGCAGACCGCGTGAAGGCCGTTCCGCGCCAGCAGCTGTATCGTCAGCCATAGAGCGTTCTGGGCGCCGACGGTGACCAGCACCTCGTCGGGCCCGGCCGCGATGCCGCGGCGGGGCAGGGTGCGCGAGCAGATATAGCTGACCAGCATGGGATCGTCGTCGGCCGCGGCGTCCCTCGCCATGTCCTCGAAGTCGCGGCGCCCGAGCGCGCGCCGCGCGCAGTCACGCCAGGCGGTGTGATGGAACAGCGACATGTCCATCTGGCCATAGATGAACGGGAAGGGGAAGCTGCGCCAGTCGTCGGGCTTTTCGATCTGGCGCCGGCCGAGCAGGTTCCCGGGCAGCTTGGCGTTCCAGTCAATCTGGTTTGCGGCGTTCACCGGCCGCACCTTCTTGAGCCACGGCCGGGGCGCGGCGTCTGAGACGACGTAGCTGCTGCGCGCCGACGCCGAGACGTAACCCTGACCGACCAGTTCCTGATAGGCGAGCGTGATGGTTATCCGGGAGACCTGGAGATGTTTCGCCAGCTTGCGCGTCGATGGAAGATGCGCGCCGGGCAGCAGGCGGCCTTCGAGCACGCCCGAGACCACGGCCTCGCGGACCTGGGACTGAAGAGAACGGTCCTGAGACCGGTCGAGGAAGAAAAACTCCTCCGGGATGTCATACGCGTTCATAACCACAAATCCGGCCGTTTTCATCTGGACTTATTCAACCTTCCATCTGGATATATCGCCGTGTCAAGCGATGTCGTACATGTCCGGCAGCCGCGTGAGTGCGGGCGCTTGCCCCCGGACGCGCAATCACCGCCTGTTTCATTGGAACGCACAGAGATGCCTGACGCCCTTCGTCCAAAGCACTGGCCGCAAGCCAGTTACGATCCGCGGTACGACCCGCTGGTCGATGCCGGGCCGGGCCACAACCGGGGCTATGCGCCGACCTACTGGATCGGCACGGCCGGTGCCCCGCCGGAGGATGACGGTCCGGTGAGCGGCGACATGGATGTCGATGTCGTGGTCGTCGGCTCCGGCTATACCGGCCTCTCCTGCGCGATCCACCTGGCCAAGGAGCACGGCATAAAGGCCACCGTCCTGGAGGCCAATACGGTCGCCTGGGGCTGCTCGACCCGAAATGGCGGACAGGCGCAGATCTCGTCCGGCCGTCTCAAGCGGTCGGAGTGGATCCAGCGCTGGGGTGTCGACGTCGCGAAGAAAATGCACGGCGAGATCTGCGAGGCGTTCGACGTGTTCCGCGACCTGATCGGGTCCGGCGAGTTCGACTGCGACCCCCAGGACGGCGGGCACTATTACATCGCCCACAAGCCCGGCGTGATGCCGAAGCTCGAAAATGAATCGAAGCTCCTGAACGAGACCTTCGGCTATGGATCGCGCATTATTTCACGCGACGAACTGCATGATGGCCATGTCAGGGATCAGGAAGCCGCCGGCGCTCTGTACGAACCGGACGGCACCTGCGTCCACGCCGCGAAACTCGCCTTCGGCTATCAGAAGCTTGCACGCAAGCTCGGCGCCAAGGTCCATCCGGCAAGCCCGGTCATGGGCTGGAAGACCAGGAACGGCGTGCACCATCTGACGACGCCTGGCGGCACGGTGCGCGCGCGGTCCGTTGCGCTGGCGACCGCGGGCTACACACCGCCGGGTCTGAGCGACCGGACCAAGAACCGGCTGATGCCGATCCTGTCGAACTCGATCGTGACCCGGCCCCTGTCCGATGAAGAAAAGCAGGCTTGCGGTTTCCAGACCCGCTCGCCCCTGACCGACACGAGAACACTGCGGCACTATTACAGGTATCTCCCCGACGGCCGGGTGCAGATCGGTAGCCGCAGCGCTGTCACCGGATCGGACGCGGAGAACCCGAAACATCTGGCGCTGCTGCAGCAGGGCCTCTACCGGAAGTTCCCGGCGCTCGAGGGCATCGATCTCGATTACTCCTGGTGGGGCTGGGTCGATGTCAGCCATGACATGATGCCGCGCATTTTCCGGCCCGATCCCGGCCAGGAGATCTTCTATGCCATGGGCTATGGCGGCAACGGGGTGATGTACTCCGCGCAGGCCGGCCGCCGCATGGCGCAGATGGTCGCCGGCAAGGCCCAGGGCCTCGACCTGCCGATCTTCACTTCGCAGCTGCCCAGCCACGGCGTTCTCACGCCGTTCCGGCGCCTGGGCCAACGCTTTATGTACATCTGGTACTACCTGAAAGACGAGAAATTCTGAGCCTTTATGCAAGGCGTTCATGAGGAGACAACCGATGAAAATGACCACCGAAGAAGCCTTCGTCAAAGTCTTGCAGATGCACGGCATCGAGCATGCCTTCGGCATTATCGGCTCAGCCATGATGCCGGTTTCCGACCTGTTTCCGAAAGCCGGTATCACGTTCTGGGACTGCGCCCATGAGACCAACGCCGCGCTGATCGCGGACGGTTTCACCCGCTCAACCGGCAAGATGGCCATGGCGATCGCCCAGAACGGACCGGGCGTCACCGGCTTCGTCACGCCGATCAAGACCGCCTACTGGAACCACACGCCGATGCTGCTGGTGAC
>JBPCWF010000736.1:0-3242 GCA_051009775.1 Hyphomicrobiales bacterium
GCGCTGCCGTTCGCGCTGATCCTGCTGTCGCCGCTCCTGGGCGGACTGTAGTCCCCGGCGTCTTGCCGCCAGATGCTCTAGTTACAGGTGACGACGCCGCCGAGCACGGTGCATCGGATCGGGCCATCGAGCGCGTCGATGCCGTCGTTCGGATCGGTGCCGAGGATGCCGGGATCGTCCACCGGCGGCTCGCTGGCGCCGGAACCAATCTGATACTCGCCGGGCTCGATCAGGACGCAGTCCCTCTCGCCGCGCCGAACCCTTGTCTGTTTGCTGACATTGCCCTCGACCCGCTTGCCCGGTTCGGGGCAGATCAGGAGTTTGCCCTTCCGTAGTTTCAGGGTCATGTGATTGGCACTCAGCACGTTACCGGAGAAGATCGTGCCGCGGACGCCGATCAGCGCGACCGGTGTCTTGATGGTGTAGGTCGACGGCTTGGCCGAGCCGGAGATGAAGCGGAACGCCCCGGCCGTGACATTCAGAACGATGCTGCCGGCCCTGCGCGACGGATTGTAGACGAATTCATCGAGTGTGACCGTCGCGCCTGCGCCGACGCTGAACACGGTTTCGTCGACGAAGATCAGTTGGGCCCGCCCATCGGCATTGGCGGCGATCACCTCGCGGTGGAACACCGGATCGCCGGTGCTCAGGTCCTTGGTGCGGCCGCCGATGGTGCCTTTGACCTGGCTTTTGACCATCGCCGCGACGCCGACCCGTTCGGCGGCGCCGGCGGTCCCGGCAAGCGCGACCAGAATACAGAAGAGGATGGCGGTCAGTGCTTTCATCAGCCTAGTCCCTAGAACCTCTTGATCCCGCTTACGCCCACGACATGGTTCGAGAAGTCCTCCGAATCGTCGTTGGAAAAATTCTGCTCGAAGCGATAGTCGGCCTTGATGTCGCAGCCCTTGCACATGACGTTGCGGAACAGGACCTCCGCGCCGGGCGAGATGAGATAGTCGTACCGCTCAGCCGTGCCCAGCCGGATGTCCTGCTTGTAATCCCGGTAGTAGCCGAGGAACTTGGCGCCTATCCGCACGTCCTCCCAGGGCTGGATGAAATACTGCACCTGGCCGCCGATCTCGATGTAGTCGCCCAGAACGAAAGTGTTGAGCGGCACGATCTGGCCCACCGGGTCGCTGTCGGTGTCGCGGTATCTGAAAAACGGCTGGATCAGCAGAAGGTCCGTCTCGGTCAGCAGCTCGCGCTGTATGTTGCGGCCGATGATGTCGAGCGCTATGCCGTCGGATGCGCCGAAATCGGAGTTGATGCCGCGATAGGCGCCGCGAATGTCGAGACGGGAGAACAGACCGCCGAACAGGTTCTCGAAGGTCAGTCTCAGGGCCGGCTCGGCGTAGTACCACTCGCCGTCGACAAAGGACACGGCGCCGCCGGGGGCGACCTGGAGCGTGGTGTCACCGGAAAGCTCGAACACCGGGCCGGTATGGCCTCGGGCGATCCAATAGTCGATCTCCGAGAACTCGGCATGCAGGTCGCCATAGCCGAACAGGTCGGAGCGCCATTCATGGTTCATGAGCGGGCGCTGGTCGCGGATGTAGAGCTTGGCGAAACCGGCGACATCGTCGTCCCGGCGCGCGCCCTTCGGCAGCTGGCGCGCGTTGGTTTCGTATCGCGCGCCCAGTTCGATCCTGCCGCCGGTCACGACCGGAATGAGATTTATCCGTATGCGGTGAAGCGCCCGTGCGGCTTCGCTGTTCGACGGGTCCGCTTCGAGCACCCGCTCATATGCCGCAAGCGCCTTGCGCTCCTCGTCATTGCTCTCCGCAAGGCGGGCATATCTGAGATTCAGTTCGATATTGTGCGGATCACGCAGGATCTGGGCGAACAATCGTTCAAGCTCGCCCGCGCGCGCCGGGCCCGTGAAAAGCGCCACAACGCAAAGTACGGCCAGGACACAAGGCCAAGACAGCCACACGCGGCCACGCACACCCACTTGATTATCCCCCCGACAGCAATGGACGCTTGCCATTCGCCATAGGTACTGCCCCAGCGGACATCGTAACCCATTTGCCGTTGGGTGCAATCGATTTGCGTGCAAATGTCCCGCCCGGTCCGGATGCGGCGGGCGCCGTCGCGAAACCTTAATTGACGGTCAGGCTTGTGCGCCCCTCCGGTTTCTGCCAACATCCGGTTAACAGCCGGAGCTGGAGGGGGCAGTCACGGTGAGTGCGTCCCATGTTCCACGAGTCACGACCGGGCCTGCGGGCCCTTGCAATGGCGGTTTGTCTCGCCTGGGCGATCCCGGCGCAGGCAATGACGGTCAGCCCGCCAGCCAACACCACCATCACCTTCGAGACGGATGCAAGCGGTGCCGCGCTCGACGCTCCCGTTCTGTTCTCCAATCCCTACCGGCGTGGCGGGCGCGGCGACCCGGGCGCCCTGCCGCTGACGGATCTCTACGCGCCGTTGGGCGTGGTCTGGGCCGGAAACGGTGCGATCCTTCGCGAGCCGAGCAATTTCGGTGTGACCGGGTTCAGTGCGCCGAACTTCCTCGCCTATAACTCCATCGCCACCTTTGCCAACGGCGAGCAGGTCGGTGTCACCGACACCATGTCGTTCGCCGCGGACCAGAGGGAAGTGGCGTTCAATGTCGGGCAGGGCATCGGCGACCCCGAGCAGATCTTCGCCTATGCCTTCGATGAGCTCGGCAATCTCGTGGATTCCTATCTGGAGACGCCGGACAGCAACGCGCTGATCGCCATCGCGTTGTCCGGACCGGGCATCCGCAGCGTCAGGTACGGCCTTGTGGACGGGACCGGCACCTTCGTGTTCGACGATCTGAGCCTCACGGCGGTTCCCATTCCGGCCGCCCTGCCGCTGTTGCTCTCGGCCCTGGCCGGGCTGGGTGTCTTCAGCTGGCGGCGGAGACGCAAGGCCGCGGCCTGAGGCCTGCGGTGTCGGACTCAGTCAGCGGTGCAATGTCCACACGCCCTAGAACTGGGACAAATAGCGATCCAGTATTTTATTGAACTCGACCGGGCGTTCCCAGAACATCATATGCTTGCCTAGATACTCAGCCTGCGCGCTCGGCGTGTTGGCTTTGATCCACTTGTCCGCAACCTCTTTCCATTCCTCGCGGGTTACGTATAGCAGGGGGATCTTTCCCTCCAGAGCAACAAGGTCCTTGGTGTAGTCGAGATAGAATCCGGTTGCGTTCAGAACTGAAGCCACCGTGCCGGAGGTCATGTTCGAGATATCCGAAACCCAAGCCACTTTTTCCGGCG
>JBPCWF010000737.1:0-2956 GCA_051009775.1 Hyphomicrobiales bacterium
TTGCGCTTGGCCTCGATGTCCTCGATCAGGCGGGTCAGGCCTTCCGCGTCGAACTGATTGGATGGATTGAAATAGTCGAGGTCGGTCTGGTCGATATCCGTTATGGCGACAGATTCGAGCTCGAGTCCGTTCTGCGCCAGCGCGTCTGCGGCCGCGTCGCGCACGTGCGCCACATAGTCGCCGCGCTGCACGTGCATCTCCTGCAGCGTCATCTCCGAGGCCACGGACCGCAGGGCCGAGACGAATTTGCCCGACAGCAGCGAGTGCAGCCGCTCTTGCTCCATGGTTCGCCGGCCGAGGGTGGCGGCGGCGATGGCAACCGCTTGCTTGGTCGGCGCGACCCGCACGTAGAAATCCGCATTCACATCGACGCGCATGCGGTCCTGGGTGATCAGCGCATCCTCCTTTTCGCGCACGACCTCCATCTGCAGCACGTTCATGTTGACGGGCGTGGTGTCGTGGATGATCGGCCACACGAAGGCGCCGCCGTTGATGACCACCTTCTCGCCGAGGAAGCCGGTTCGAACGAAGGACACTTCTTTTGTGGAGCGCCGGTAGAGCCAGTGCATCACCCAGTAGATGATGGCGATGACGATGACCGCGGCGATGAGCCAGAGAATGAATTGGCCTATCAACTGTCCCGACATGGTCCTGTCCTCCCTTCAATCGGCCTCTTCGGGCCGAGATGCGCTGTCGCGTCTCAGTCCCCGCCGATGTCCTTGAAGCGGCGGGTCTGCTCGGTGAGCGCGATTTCCGTCGGCAGGCGCTCCATCGAGGATGCGCCGTAGAAGCCGTGGCAGGCCTCGGTGTTTTTGAGCACGTAGTCGGCATCCTCCGGTGTGGCGACGGGTCCGCCATGAACCAGGATGATGGCGTTCTTGTTGACCTTCAGAGCGGCCTTCGCCCAGCGGTCGACCTTCGCCGGGCAATCCTCGAGCTTCAAAGCAGTCTCGGCGCCGATGGCGCCGCCGGTGGTCAGACCCAGATGGCAGACGACGATGTCGGCGCCGGCCTCGGCCATGGCCTCGGCATCCGCCTCGCTGAAGACATACGGTGTGGTGAGCATGTCCTTGGCGTGAGCCTTGGCGATCATGTCGACCTCCAGGCCGTAGGACATGCCGGTCTCCTCGAGATTGGCCCGGAAGGTCCCGTCGATGAGGCCGACGGTCGGAAAGTTCTGGACGCCGGAGAACCCGATGGCCTTCAGCTGATCGAGAAACACGTCCATCTGCCGAAAGGGGTCGGTACCGTTGACGCCGGCCAGGACGGGCGTGCTCTTGACGACCGGCAGGACTTCGCTGGCCATCTCGACCACGATCTGGTTGGCATCGCCATAGGCCATGAGGCCTGCGAGCGAACCGCGGCCAGCCATGCGATAGCGCCCGGAGTTGTAGATCACGATGAGATCGATGCCGCCGGCTTCTTCGCATTTTGCCGACAGGCCGGTGCCCGCGCCGCCGCCGATGATCGGCTCGCCGCGCCCGATCATGTCGCGGTATCTTGCAAGCAGTTCGGCACGTTCGAAGGCCGGCATGGCTAAGTCCCCACTCGCTTTCTGCTCGCGCGCTGTCCGTGCAGATTTCGGAATGCTTCGAGAATGGCGGCAACGCATTCAGGGTCGTTGATGTTGTGCGGCAGGCGGATGAGCTGTCGCGCCGAGGTCTGGCGAACGGTCTGCTCCAAGGCCGTGAACAGCGCGGCGTCGGCCTCCGGGTCATGGAAGGCCATGTCCGGGGCATCGAGCAGCGAGACGCCGCCCTCGGGCAGAAAGAAACGCACCGGCGCGTCCATCTGGTTCAGCTTCTCGCCGATCCAGCGCCCCATGCGATCGTTCTCCTCGGGCGTCGTACGCATCAGCGTGATCTGAGGGTTGTGCTCGTAGAAAAGGCGGCCTGCGTATTCGGCGGGGACGGTGTCGGGAGCGGCGAAATTGACCATGTCGAGCGCGCCGCAGGCGCCGATATAGGGCATCCGGGTCCGGATCATGGCGCCGAACCGGTCCTCGGTCGCGGCGAACACCCCGCCCATGAACAGGTCGCAGACCTCTGTCGTGGTGACGTCGATGACCCCGGCGAGCATCTCGGAGTCGACCAGCTTCTCCATGGATTGGCCGCCGATGCCGGTGGCATGGAAGACCAGGCAGTCATAGTCGTCCGCGAGCGCCGCCGTCAGCTGCTGGACGCAGGGCGTGGTGACGCCGAACATGGTGAGCCCGATAGCCGGCAGGCCTGATCGATCCTCCGGAGCGCGGCCCCGGCGGCGTTCGGCCAATCGGGCCTGAACCATGCCGGCCATGGCCTGGGCGCCATTGGCGAGCACCTGGCGGGTGATGGAGTTCAGGCCCTGAACGTCGGCGACCGAATGCATCATCATGATGTCCGCCGGCCCCACATATTGGCGCACGTCGCCTGAGGCCACGGTGGAGATCATGATCTTGGGGATGCCCACCGGCAGGGTGCGCATGGCCGGCGTCGCGATTGCGGTCCCTCCGGACCCGCCGGCCGAGATGATACCGGCGATTCCGGTCTGCCGCTTGATCCAGGCTTCGAACGCCTGCGTCATGCCCGCGACGGACTGACCGCGGTCATCGGTGAAGACGCCGTTCGCTCCGCGCGGGTGGTAAAGCGCCACCTGATGCGGCGGCACCTCGGCGCTGGACGTCTTGCCGGACGTCGAGAGGTCGACCAGTCGGGTGCGCACACCGGCGTCCCTCAAGAGCTCCCGGATGAAACGCAGCTCCGCGCCCTTGGTGTCGAGCGTGCCGGCGACCAGGACCACATTCTCGCCCGCCGCAGACAGGGGACGCAGCTCGATGCGCTCACCGACCGTCCCGATCGCGCTCGGCAAGCGCGTGCCGGAGTCCGTCCTGGCGGCGGCTTCGATGCGGGCGACGGGCACGGGCGGCGACCAACGGGTCGGAATGGCCGGGTTTGACAGATAGATCTTTCGTGGGCCG
>JBPCWF010000738.1:0-3512 GCA_051009775.1 Hyphomicrobiales bacterium
AGATGACGCCGTCCATGCCGAACAGGGCGTTCTCCTTTGCGGGCTCGGAGGCATAGACATCGAGCGCGGCGCCGGCCACATGGCCAGCCTCGAGCGCTGCCTTGAGCGCGTCCTCGACCACCAGACCGCCGCGCGCGCAATTGATCAGCCGCACGCCGGGCTTGGTCCTGGCGAGCGCCTCGGCGTCGATGATGTCACGGGTCTTGTCAGTCAGCGGCGTGTGCAACGAAATAAAGTCGGCGCGCCGCAGCAGATCGTCCAGATCGACCTTCTCGACCCCGAGCTCGATCGCGCGCTCTTCCGACAGGAACGGATCGAATGCGATGACGCGCATCCTGAGGCCGATCGCGCGCTCGGCCACGATCGAGCCGATATTGCCGCAGCCGATGATGCCGAGCGTTTTGGAATAGATCTCCACCCCCATGAACCGGCTTTTCTCCCACTTGCCGTTCTGGGTCGAACGGTCGGCGGCCGGGATCTGGCGCGCGAGCGCCAGCATCAGGGATATGGCGTGCTCTGCGGTGGTGATCGAGTTGCCGAACGGGGTGTTCATGACGATGATGCCCCTGGCGGTCGCCGCATTGACATCGATATTGTCGACGCCGATGCCGGCCCGGCCGATCACCTTCAGGTTCTCCGCCGCCGCGATCACTTTCTCCGTCACCTTGCTCGCCGAGCGCACGGCAAGACCGTCATACCCCCCGATCACATCGATCAGCCCGTCCCGGTCGAGCCCGACCTTGGTGTCGGTTTCGACCCCGCGCTCGTGAAAGATCTCCGCGGCGCGCGGTGACAGCTTGTCTGAAATCAAAACACGGGGAGCCATTTGGCTTCACCTCCAGCTTGCGAATATGTCGGTTGATATGGAATCAGGCCGCGTGCGGCATCGATTGGCGCTGGGTCTCGTAGGCCCAATCGAGCCACGGCAGCAGACGCTCGATATTCGCCCGCTCGACCGTGCCGCCGCACCAGATCCTGAGGCCCGGCGGTGCATCGCGGTAGGAGCCGATGTCGAACGCGACGCCCTCTTGCGCCAGCAGGGCCACCATGCCCTTGGCGAAACCGGCCTGCGCATCCGCCGGCAGGGCCGCCACCTCGGGAGCGACGATGCAGAGACACACGGAGGTGTTCGACCGCGTTGCCGGATCGCGCGCCAGGAAACCGGCCCAGGGTGACGCCATCACCCAGTCTGCAATGGCATCCGCATTGGCATCGGCACGGGCGATCAGCGCATCAAGCCCGCCGAGCGACTGGGCCCATTCAAGCGCCGCAATGTAGTCCTCGACACAGAGCAGCGACGGCGTGTTGATGGTCGAACCTTCGAACAGTGCCTCGTTGAGCTTGCCCTTCTGGGTCATGCGGAAGATTTTCGGCAGCGGCCAGGGCGGCACGTAACTCTCAAGCCGCTCGACCGCGCGCGGCGACAGCACCAGCATGCCATGCGCCGCCTCGCCGCCCAGCACCTTCTGCCAGGAAAAGGTCGCGGCATCGAGCTTGGCCCAGTCGAGGCGTTGCGCGAAGGCGGCCGAGGTCGCATCGCAGATCGTAAGCCCGGTCCGGTCGGCTGCAATCCAGTCCGCATCCGGCACGCGCACGCCCGAGGTGGTGCCGTTCCATGTGAACACCACGTCGCGGTCGGGATCGACTTCGGAGAGATCGGGCAGGTCGCCGTAGTCGGCGGCGAGCACGCGCACGTCCTCAAGCTTGAGCTGGTCGGTAACGTCCTTGACCCATCCCTGGCCGAAGCTTTCCCAGGCCAGAACATCGACGCCGCGGGCGCCGAGCAGCGACCACAGCGCCATTTCGACCGCGCCGGTGTCGGACGCAGGCACGATGGCAATGCGATGGTCATCGGGAAGCTGAAGAACCTGGCGGGTCAGATCGAGCGCCCTGGCCAGTCTGGCCTTTGCCGGCGCCGAGCGGTGCACGCGCCCGAGCAGGGCTTCGCCAAGCCGGTCGGTCGACCAGCCGGGGATCTTGGTGGTGGGTCCGGATGAAAAACGGGGGTCTGCCGGCCGTTCGGCCGGTTTCTGGACTGCGGTCATGTGTCTACCCTTGCAGATAGTTGCCCCTCGTTGGGGAGGGGTGTCCCACGGACCGGTCTATGCTGCGCCGCGGTATCCGTCAATGGCGTTTTCGTCGCACCGGCCCTTTCGGCGCGACCGGCAACAAAAAAGCCCCGCGCCGGAACGCGGGGCTTTCAGGCTCTGAAGCGGTTAAGCTTCGTCACCCTCTCCCTCGGACCTACCAGTCCTTAAAGCTGTAGCGCAGACCGACACGAATATCGTGCACATGGATGTTGTCGATCCGCAGCCTGTCCGGGTTCGAGCCGGACTTGGCCGTGCCCAGATCGGCGAAACGATAACCGACGTCGATGGCGATATTCGTGGTCAGGTCGACCGCGACGCCCGCCTGCACGTTCCAGGCGAAATCGGTGTGATCACCATCGTCCACCGTCGGCGGCAGGGTGATGTCGTTGATCTGGTGACGGGCGAAGCCGATGCCGCCGCCGACATACGGCGTGACCCGGCCCCAGGTCAAGATGTCGTAGTAGACGTTCAGGAATCCGTAGACCGTCTCCAGCTCACCGTCGAGACCACCGAAAGCTTCCTCCATGTCGCCACCATCGCGGTAACCGACAGTGAGATCGACCCGGACCTTGTCCCATACGCGGCAGCCGATGCCGCCTTCGATGAAGAACGTGTCGTCGATCTCTTCGTCGGTCGCACTGTTGGTGCCGCCCCACACGGGAGTGACGTTGTTCTTGGTGATATCAGGACGTTCATGGAAGGAATAGCCGCCGTCGACACGGACGTACATGCACGATTCCTTCGTCTCTTCCGGCGGCGGCGGAATGTCGACGGCGAGGGCCTGTCCCGTCCCCATCAAGACCGCCAGGAGACCGCCCATCAGCAGTTTGTTGCCAAAAAACATAGGTTATACTCCAGTTACCCACGCACTTGCGATGGACGGCTGGCGCCGATCCGATCGTCGTCATTTGCGGATTGCCCCGCCCCGCTCGAAATCTCCTGAGGCCCGTTGCCGTCTCCGGCATCGTCTGTTCCACCTAGCCTCGGGACATCCCGAATTCCTGTCCAGATATGAAGCAAACTGACTAAAAAAGGTTTAAGCGGAAAACGAGAACTTGATGAGCCTTGCGCGCGGAGCACGAAGTACATGTTCGGCAAGACAAGATTGCCGCATTCGGACTATTTGATAGCGCCACGCAATACCGCCGGATATGAATCAGCGTCTGATGCGACGGAGATAGAAATGCGAATGGCTAGACTCTTCGGCATCGCGTTATGCGCCATCGCCTGGTCGGCGTTGCTGTTGCTCGACGGATGGCCAGTGCATGCGGATCAGATGACCCGTGCCACGCAACAGGCATTTGCGGCGCCGAACAAACAGTTCCTCTTCGTGACCGTGCCGGACGGCGCGGACGTCGAACCGGAAGGATTGAATTTGTCGCGGGCCGATGCGCGGGAAATCGAGGGGCTCGACAAGAACAC
>JBPCWF010000739.1:0-5813 GCA_051009775.1 Hyphomicrobiales bacterium
GCACAGCTCAGCCGGCGTAGCCGCCCGCTACCGGTAGGCCGTCCGTAGCAAGAGCATCGTTCCTTCATTGCTTGCAAAGCAGAAGGGGATTTAGGGCACTTCCCGGAAGCGTCGGCACACAACTCCAATGTCCGGTTTCGGCTCCAACTCGGACGAAACGCGGGCACGCGCCAATGCCGAAAGAGGGTTTTGCGGTCCTGCTCCGGCTGTGCGTTAAGGCGTTAATGCGCCAGGGGCAGGATCAGTTTGACTTCGGTGCCTTGGGCCGGCGTGCTCTGGACGTCAATCCGCCCGCCATGGCTGTCCAGAATGCTGGCGGCGATCTGCAGGCCGAGGCCGATGCCGTCGGGTTCGAGTTCTGCCGGGCCGGTCGCGCGCCCGATGGGCTGCATGGCCAGGGCGACCTCTTCCTTGCTCATGCCGATGCCCTGGTCGCGGACCGACACGATGCTCTCGCCCTCCGTTACATCCACCGTGACCGTCAGATCGCTGCCGCAAGGGCTGAACTTGCTGGCGTTGGACATGACGTTCAGCAGTGCCTGCAGCATGGCGGTCTGGTCGACCCGGGCGACGATCGGCAGGTCCGGCTCGTGGTAGTCTATGGTCTGCTCGCGGCCGTCGACCTGGGCACCGACCAGGCGGATCGCCTTTGAGATCAGCTCGCGCATGTCGAGCATGTCGAAGCTCAGCTCGGCGTGATACTGCTCCACCGGCGCCTGCTTGATCAGGTCCTGTACCAGCCCCTTGATTTCCTGCGCGCTGTCCCGGACGTTCACCGTACGCGAGATGTAGCAGTCGTCGAGCCCGTCCCGCGCGGCCTGCGTTGCAATCGCATGTGCGGCCTCCGCGATGGCGTTCAACGGCTGTTCCAGCTGCCGGCTGAGCTTGCCGAGCACACCCAGCTTCTCGCGCAGCACCCGGTCGCGCTCGGTCAGGGTCGAGAGCAGTTCGCACTCGCATTGATGGGTATGCAGGGTCGATCTGATCACCGCATCGAGGGTGTTCGAGGTCAGGTCGTCCTTGGAGATGAAGCCGAGCGCACCGGCCTGGTGGCCGAGCGATTGAATGTCGTTGTCCGAGTGGCCGGTCAGCAGCACCACCGGGATCTTGCCGCGCCGCCCTCCGAGCTCTTCGACCAGGCTCAGGCCGGGTTCGGCGCCGAGCCAGAAGTCCAGCAGCATGAGATCGAACGAGGCGATCGAGAACAGATCCCGCGCTTCGTTTATGGTCCGGGCGCGGGTCAGCTCGATATTGAAGATTGTCGACTTCTTCAACGCCAGCTCGATCAGCTTGGCGTCGACATCGTCGTCTTCCACAAACAGTATTGACAGATGATCTTCCGGCAGTTTCGCTCGCCGGTGCTGGTCAAGGCTCACAATTTCGGCGCGCATCTTGTTCGACGTTGCGTCCACGGTTGCCAGTTTTCCCCCGCGTGCCCAGCCCGGCCATGCGGTCTGTTTGATAGGTTTTGATAAGTTTCTGACATGTTTAATAGCATGTGGAACGATTATTTCAAGAACGGAAGAAAATCCGTCAGATCTGCAACTGCGGCGCGTGACGACCGGCTGCCGATGGCGCAGCCGCGGCCGCGCGACGATGCGCTTGGTTGACGGGGGCAGCATCCTTCTATAACCGGTGCCGATGCGTGCTCCGGCGCTTTCACATCGACACCGCCGCCTTGACCGTAGTTAGAGACCACTCGTGCCTGACCAAGTGACAACCTGGCTTGAAGATCCGGGCCCCGGCCGCCCCTGCACCCTCATTGCCGAGATCGCCCAGGCCCATGACGGCAGTCTCGGCCTGGCCCATGCCTACATCGATTCAGCCGCGGCGGCGGGTGCCGATGCGGTCAAGTTTCAGACCCACATCGCGTCTGCCGAGAGCACGCTGTCCGAGCCGTGGCGCACCCGGTTCAGCCATCAGGACACCACGCGGTTCGACTACTGGAAGCGCATGGAATTCACGGACGAGCAATGGCACGGCCTGAAGCGCCATGCCGACGAGGCGGGGCTCATGTTCCTGAGTTCGCCGTTCTCGCTCCAGGCGGTCGACCTGCTCAAGGCCGTGGGCGTTGCCGGCTGGAAGGTCGCGTCCGGAGAGGTCACCAACCTGCCGATGCTCCAGGCCATGGCGGCGACCGGCCAGCCCGTGTTGCTGTCGACCGGCATGAGCCCCTACGCGGAGATCGACGCCGCGGTCGAGGTGATCGGCAAGGGCGATGTCCCGTTTGCAGTGTTCCAGTGCACCACCCAGTATCCCTCGCCGCCGGACGCCATTGGCCTCAATGTGCTCGAGGCCTTCCGCAGCCGCTATCGCGCGGCAGTCGGGCTGTCGGACCATTCCGGTACGATCTTTCCCGCCCTTGCCGCCGCGACCCTGGGGGTCGATGTCGTCGAGGTGCACATCACAATGAGCCGGGAGATGTTCGGGCCCGATGTGGCCGCCTCGGTGACCACCGCCGAATTCGCCGACCTGGTGCGCGGCGTCCGCTTCATCGAGCGGATGCGGGCCGCCCCGGTCGACAAGTCCGAGGTTGACGAGACAGTCGCGCCCCTGCGCGAAATTTTCCTCAAGAGCGTCGTTGCCACCGCCGATCTGCCGGCCGGCACGGTTCTCGATCCCAGCCACGTCACCACCAAGAAGCCGGGCACCGGCATTCCCGCCAGTGCGTTCGACACGGTGATCGGCCGGAAGCTCGCCCGTGCGGTCGAACGGGACGTGCCCCTGGTCGAAGAAGATTTGGAAGTCTGACCCGATGAAGCGCAAGATCTGTGTCGTCATCACGGCGCGTCCCAGTTATGCCCGCGTGCGCACCGCGCTGGAAGCCATCCGCGATCATCCCGGCCTGGAGCTTCAGCTTGTGGTCGCGGCCTCGGCGCTGCTCGACCGTTACGGCAATGCCGTCAACATCATCGAGCAGGAAGGCTTCAAGATCGACCGTCAGGTTTACATGATCCTGGAGGGTGAGAACCTGGTGACCTCGGCCAAGTCCACCGGCCTCGGCCTAGCGGAACTGGCGACCGTGTTCGACAATCTCAGGCCGGACATGGTGGTGACCA
Organism: Hyphomicrobiales bacterium; assembly: GCA_051009775.1. Taxonomy (GTDB): domain Bacteria; phylum Pseudomonadota; class Alphaproteobacteria; order Rhizobiales; family JAJFHB01; genus JBPCWF01. The sequence continues at coordinate 3,060 of JBPCWF010000739.1, forward strand.
TCGCCGACCGGTTCGAAACCATGGCGACCGCCGTCGCGGCCGCCTACATGAACATTCCGCTGGCGCATGTTCAGGGTGGCGAGATCACCGGCTCGATCGACGAGAAGGTGCGCCATGCGATCACCAAACTGGCCGACCTGCACCTTGTGTCGTCCGACAGGGCGGCGGAGCGGGTCGTGCGTATGGGCGAGAACCCGGACCGGGTGTTCGTCACCGGCTGCCCGTCGATCGATCTGGCGCGGTTGGCGCGCGATGCCGAGCCACGCGACATCGGCGCGGTGTTGTCGGACTACGGCGGCGTCGGCAGCGAGGTCGACATTTCCGAAGGCTACATCGTGGTCCTCCAGCACCCGGTCACCACGGAGTATGAGCTGGCGCTGGATCACGTCACCCACACGCTCTCAGCGGTGCGCGAAGGCCATTATCCGACTTTATGGTTCTGGCCCAATGTCGATGCCGGCTCGGACGGCACGTCCAAGGGCATCCGCGTTTACCGCGAGCATTATCCGATGAGCCGGGTGCATTTCTACAAGAACATGACGCCGCTCGATTTCCTGTCGGTCCTGATCAACTCGAAATGCCTTGTCGGCAATTCGAGCGTAGCGATCCGCGAATGCGCCTATCTCGGCGTGCCCGCGGTCAATATCGGCAGCAGGCAGCACGGCCGCGACCGCGGCCGCAACGTGATCGACGTGGGTTACGACGAGGCTGAAATCAGGGCCGCCATCGACCGCTGCTGGACCTCGGACGAGCGCGGCACGGACACCATCTATGGCGACGGCGAGGCCGGCCGCAACATCGCGGACGTGATCGCCAAGGCCGAGTTGTCGATCGAGAAGACGCTCAACTATTGAGCATTGGCAGGACTGCGCATGCTGAGAGACAAGCCCGTCACCGCCATCATCCCGGCGCGGGGAGGCTCCAAGGGCATACCGCGCAAGAACCTGCTCAAGCTCGGGACCGACACGCTGCTCGAGCGCACCATCAAGTTCGCCCGCGGGGCGCCCGCGATCGACCGGGTGATCGTATCGACCGACGATCAGGAGATGTACGACATCTCAAAGCGCCATGACGTGGCGGCGCCGACGCTGAGGCCGGCCGAGCATGCAGGTGACCAGGCGACGAGCGAGGCCGCCGTGACGCACCTGGTCGGCCAGCTCGGCATTTCGGACGGGCTTCTCCTTCTGCTCCAGGTCACCAGCCCGCTGCGTACGCGGGGCGACCTTGACCGGCTCTGCGCGCTTTATGAGGGCACCCCGGACGCCGATGCCGCGGTCAGCCTGTGCGCCTATTCAGGACCGCACCCCGCCAAGATGCTGACTGTGAATGACGGGCGGATCGCGCCCTTCATGGACCGGAAATACACCGGCCCCCGCCAGGTACTGCCCGAGGTCTACGTGCTGAACGGGGCGTTCTATCTGATCGACTGTGCGGTCTTTCTGCGCGAGCGGACCTTCCTGCCTGAGCGCACGGTGCCGTTCGTCATGCCCGAGGAGCGCAGCGCCAATATCGACACCCAGACCGACTGGCAGGTGCTGCAGGCGATGATCGCCCAGGGCTACTGGTCGATGGAGAGCTACGACTAGGGCGTGCTCACGAACTCATGGAAGCAATTCACATGTGCTGCGGATCGGTCCGCAGGCTGCGCTTGCTCCATTTGCGCCGTGCATCCTGCACGAACGGGCTCCACCGGATCGCCGTCATGAATATCCGCGCCAGAGCCCGATTCGATCAACAGGCCCATACACATGAGACACTCGCGAAACCGTCTCTTTTCGCACTTCGATACCTGAGCGTGACGCCGCACGCGCGAGCCGGCCGCGAGGTCCCGGTGCACGGAATTGCCGTTAACGATGATGTCTCGTCATCGCCTGCCAAGCAAGGTCCCCGAGTGACGCGGCAAATAGATTCGTGTACAAATATGAACAGTGCCGAGACTTCAATCGATCCTTGGGGGCGGTTCCGCATGGTCATCATGCCCCGCGCCCTTGGCACTTGCGATTGCCGCCAAAACGGGCAACTATTCGCCAACGGGTTGAACCTGCCGACTGGGCATCCTCGGTGTTGTGCGTCTCGTTAACGCAGTCATCCCGAAAGTACAACAGGGAGAGAAAAAGCAATGAAATTCAGAAAACTTAGCATCCTCGGTGCTGCCGTCCTGGGCTCGTTTGCGGCCGCGGGCGCGGTCCAGGCCGAGACCTTCGTCACGATCGGCACCGGCGGTCAGACCGGCGTTTACTACCAGGTTGGTGGCGCCATCTGCCGTTTGGTCAACAAGGGTACGTCGGCCCACGACATCAAATGCACCCACACCACCGGCGGTTCCGTGGCCAATATCAACGGCATCCGCGCCGGCAATCTGGATATGGGCGTGGCGCAGTCGGACTGGCAGTTTCATGCCTATAACGGCACGGCGCCGGACAAGTTCCCGGACGGCGCGTTCAAGGAACTGCGCGCGGTGTTTTCGGTGCATCCGGAACCGTTCACGGTTATCGCGCGCACCGATTCGGGCATCAGCAAGTTCGAAGACCTGAAGGGCAAGCGCGTCAATGTCGGCAATCCCGGCTCCGGTCAGCGCGGCACCATGGAAGTTGTGATGGAGAAGCTCGGCTGGACCATGGGCGATTTCACACTGGCCTCCGAGCTCAAGTCGTCCGAGCAGGCGGCCGCGCTTTGCGACAACAAGATCGACGCCATCATCTTCACCGTTGGTCACCCCAACGGGTCGATCAAGGAAGCGACCACGTCCTGCGA
>JBPCWF010000740.1:0-7856 GCA_051009775.1 Hyphomicrobiales bacterium
GCCAGATCCACAAGGCTTCGGTCGCGCTCTACGAGACCCTGGAGGAGGAGACCGGCCAGGTGGTCGGCTTCAGCCAGTGCTCCAACATCCGCCTGGCGCGCACGCAGGACCGGATGGACGAGTACAAGTATTACGCCGGCGTCGCCAAGACCATCGGCATCGACGTCAACATGCTGACCCCAGATCAGGTCAAGGAAGTCTGGCCGCTGTGCAATATCGACGGACTGCTGGGGGCGATCCAGCATCCGCGCGACGGCTATATCCAGCCGGCCGACCTGACCCAGGCCATGGCCAAGGGCGCGCGCACCGGCGGCGCGGAGATCTACCGCAAGACCCGGGTCACGGCCATCGAACTTGGCGCGAACGGCGAATGGACGGTCAGGACCGACAAGGGCGACATCACATGCGAGCATGTGGTGACGGCGAGCGGCAATTTCGTGCGTCAGACCGGACAGATGGTCGGCCTCGATATCCCGGTGATCCCGGTCGAGCACCAGTACATCGTGACCGAACCGCATCCGGAGATCGTCGAGCGGCACAAGCAGGGCCTGCCCGAGATGGGGGTTCTGCGCGAGTCCGACTCGTCCTGGTACATGCGCGAAGAGAACCGCGGCCTCCTGCTCGGCCCCTACGAGGTCGGAGCGCCCTGCTGCTATGTGGACGGACCGGACGAGGACGCCGAATACGAGCTCTTTCCGGAAGATCTCGAGCGCCTCGAGCCCCACATCGAAACCGCGATCGAACGCGTGCCGGCGTTCGGCGAGGTCGGCGTCAAGCAGGTGTTCAACGGTGCGATCTGTTACACGCCGGACGGCTCGCCGATCATCGGCCCGGCCTGGGATCTCAGGAACTTCTGGCTCAACGAAGGCCACAGCTTCGGCGTCACCGCGGCCGGCGGCGCCGGCTGGCAGCTCGCCGAGTGGATCGTCGAGGGCGAACCCTCCATAGACATGATGGGTGTCGACCCGCGCCGCTTCGGGCCCTATGCCTCGCGCGGCTATCTCAAGGCCAAGAACGAGGAGGCCTATCGCAACGTCTTCACGGTCCATTACCCGGACGAGGAGCGGGCCGAGGCGCGGCCGCTCAAGCGCGCGCCGTGTTACGAACGGATGAAGGATCTGGGCGCGGTGTTCGGCCATGTCTACGGCTGGGAGCGGCCGAACTGGTTCGCGCCTGAAGGCTACGGCCTGACGAAAGAGGAACTCGCCACGCCGGATGTGCTGACCTGCCACAATCACCCGCCGGCGGCGGAGGGCGAGCGGCCCAGGGAGAAATGGAGCTTCCGCCGTTCCAATTATTTCGAACATGTCGGCAAGGAGTGCCTGCATGTGCACGAGAAAGTCGGCCTGCTCGACATGAGCGCCTTCTCAAAGTTCGAGGTCTCAGGTGCCGGCGCCGAGGAATGGCTCGACGGTCTGGTCGCCAACCGGATTCCCAAGAAGGTCGGCCGCATCGGCCTGTGCCACATGCTGTCGCTCAATGGCGGCGTGCGCGCGGAGTTCACCATCTACCGCCAGGGGCCGCAGCAGTTCTACCTGGTCTCGGCCGGCGCCATGGAGCGCCACGATTTCGACTATCTCACCAAGAACCTGCCCGGCAGCGGCGTCTCGTTGCAGAAGATCACCTCGCAATACGGCGTCCTGGTGCTCGCCGGCCCGCGCTCGCGCGAGCTGTTGCAGAAGGTCACCGACACGGACCTCTCGACCGCCAGTTTCCCGTGGCTGTCGGGCCAGTTCATCAATGTCGGCTGGGCCCAGGCGCATGCGATCCGGGTCAACTTCGTCGGCGAACTCGGCTATGAGCTGCACCACCCGATCGAGATGCAGAACTACATTTTCGATCTCCTGATGAAGGAGGGTGCTGAGTTCGAGCTCAAGCCGTTCGGCATCCGCGCCATGGACAGTCTCAGGATCGAGAAGGCCTACCGGCTGATCCCGCGCGAATTGTCGATCGAATATGCCGCGCTCGAATCCGGCCTCGACCGTTTCGTTCATCTGAACAAGGGGTCGTTCATCGGCCGGGACGCTCTGGTCGAATGGCAGCAGAAGGGTTTCAAGAACACGCTGGTTCAGCTCGAGGTCCACGACGTCACCCATTCGGACGCGCGCGGCAATGAGCCGATCTGGCACAATGGCGATCTGATCGGGCGCTGCACCAGCGGCAATTACGGCTGGCGTGTCGGCAAGAGCCTGGCCATCGGCATGGTGCCGCCGGCGCTTGCGGGCGAGGGCACCAAGGTCGAGGTCGAGATCCTCGGCGACCGCTATGCCGCGACCATCATCCCCGAAGCGCCGTTCGATCCGGACAACGAGCGGCTGCGGGTTTGAGCCGTCAGCGGCGCTATTGGATCTGAAGGCGCTTGATGTGCGCGATCAGCGCTTCGATCATCAGTTTGGTCGACTGCTCCGTGCCGCCGCCATGATGAGTGGCGTCCAGCAGTGCGCCCCATACCGGCATGACCCGGCTGCCATGGGCGGTCACCTGCTTGCGCCCGTCGATGACGCGGTAGACGTGGTCGGCCGGGAAGGTTCCGCCGTGTCTCTCGGTCAGGGTTGCGATCATCGGCATCGGTTTCTTGAGCGCCGCCGCCACAGGCCCGCCGCCCATGCCGGTGACGCCGTGGCAGGGCGCGCAATTGGACCTGTAAAGTGCCGCGCTGTCGAAGTCGGATATGCCTTGCGCAAGGCAGGGCGCCGCAGCCGATGCCAGCGCCAGCAGTGCGATCGCGGCGCGCCAGAACGTGCGTTTCATGTGGTTGACCCCCTGTGGCCCTAAGATCGGGGCAGGATGCCGTTTCGCGCCGGCTTTGGTCTTGATCCACGTCAATCGGTCCGGGACCAGCGCGGCTTTCGCTTGTCCAGAAAGGCGGTGACGCCTTCGCGGAAGTTTTCATGCTGGGCAAGGGCCCGGGCCTCGCGCGCTTCGACTTCCAAGCCGTCATCGAAACTGCGCTCGCCACCGTCGATCAGGCAGCGCCGGATCGAGGCGAGCGTGTTGGCGGGCTTGGTTGCAAGCATTTCCCCATAGGCCTGGACTTCGGAAGCCAGCTGCTCCGACGGCACCACGGCATCGACCAGGCCGATCCGGAGCGCCGCCGCGGCATCCATGATCTCGCCGCCATAGAGCATCCGGAAGGCCTCGGCGCGGCCGACCAGCCGGACCAGCCCCTGGGTACCGCCGACCGGCGGGATGAAACCGATATTGACCTCCGGCTGGCCCAGCCGCGCGTTGCTCGCGGCGAAGCGGAGATCGGCGTGAAAGGTCATCTCGAGCCCGCCGCCGACGGCGACACCGGAGATCGCGGCCAGCACGGGCTTCGATGACGCCCGGATCGTGCGCGCGAGGTTGTGGGACGTATCCGTCCATTCCGACATCTGATCCGGACCGGCCGCGCGGAACGTCGCGATGTCGGCTCCGGTGCTGAAATAGCCCTCGACGGCGCTTGCAAGCACGATCACCCTGACGTCTGGATCGGCGATCAGCGCTTCGAAAGCCGGGGTCAGCTCATTCAGCATCTCCATGGGCACCGCGTTCCGGGGTGGCCGGTTGAAGCGGTACCAGCCGACCGGACCGCGCCTGTCCAAGTCTATGAATTCAAATGCCATTTCGGAAAATCTCTCATGTTCTCGATGCTGCCTTGGGTGTGTGAGCGCGAGCCTATCGCACCTTGCGCGGCGGCGATACCGGGTCCGGCGGATTGTGTGTTGCACACCCCGGAAAATGCTCTCATTGTGCTCGATCGGGCAAACAGCAGGGAGACCGAGCCATGGGCTATGAGACACTGACCTTCGAGGTGACGGACGGTGTTGCACTGATCACGCTCAACCGGCCCGACGCGGCAAACGCCCTCGACAAGACCATGGCCGGGGATCTGTTCGACGTCGCGGTGCGGTGCGACTGTGATGCCGCGATCCGCGCCGCCGTTCTGACCGCGAACGGTGACATGTTCTGCGCCGGCGGCGATCTGAAGAGCTTCAATTCGAAAGGCGAGGCGTTGCCGCAGTTTCTGACCGAGACCGCAACGATGCTGCACAACGCGATGATCCGGTTCCAGTACATGGACGCGCCGCTGACCGTTGCCGTCAATGGCACGGCCGCCGGTGCGGGCTTCAGCATTGCCTTGTCCGGAGACCATGTGATCGCCGCAGAAGGCGCGAAATTCGTCAGCGCCTATACCGCGTCCGGCCTCACCCCCGACGGCAGCTCGACCTATTTTGTCGCCAAGCATGTCGGGCTTCTGCGTGCCAAGGAACTGGTGCTGACCAATCGCGTGCTGAGCGCCGAGGAGGCCTGCGCCTGGGGGTTGGTCAACAAGGTGGTTCCGCCGGAGGCGCTGATGGAGGAGGCGATGGCGGTGGCCGGGCGGTTCGCCAAAGGGCCGACCAAGGCCCTGGGCGGCGCGAAGCGGCTTCTGCTCACGGCCTATTCCGCCAGCCTGGAGAGCCAGCTTGAGGCGGAAACCCAGAGCATATCGGGCATGGCCCGCACCCATGACGGCGTGCACGGGATCAAGTCGTTCGTCGCCAAGGAGAAACCCGGGTTCCGGGGTGAGTGACCGCATCATGACCGAAGCGCGGGGTTCGCCGGTTCCGATCCGGTTCGATGAGGGCGGCGCCGGGGCGCCGACGCTTGTGTTGCTGCACGGGCTCGGCGTCAATGCCGCGGCATGGCACGGGTTTATGGCTCTGGTCGAGGCGCACTGGCCCGGCCGCTGGATTGCGCCCGATCTGCGTGGCCACGGCCGCTCGGGCCACCGCGCGCCCTACGGGTATGGCGTTCACGCCGCCGATGTGGCGGGGCTGCTTGCACAGGACGACGAGGTGGTCGTGATCGGTCACTCCATGGGGGGCGTGGTTGCCATGGCGCTCGCCTCCGGCTGGTTCGGCGTTACGGTGCGTGCCGCGCTCGCCTTCGGCGTCAAGATCGCCTGGACCGGCGACGAGGTGGCGAAGCTGAAGCAAATCGCCGCAGCGCCCGCGCGTCTGTTCGAGAGCCGGGAGGCCGCGGTCGAGCGTTACCTGCTTGTGTCCGGCATGTCCGGGCTGGTTGACCCTGGCAGCGCGGTGGCGCTGTCGGGTGTGGCCGTGGCGGAGGGCGGCTATCGGCTTGCGGCGGACCCGGCGATCAACGCGGCCGCCGGTCCCGGTGTTGCCGGCTTCTACCGGGCGGCCGATGCGCCCGTCCGGCTTGCGGCGGGGGCCGGCGATCCGATGGTGAGTCTTGAGGATATGCGCGCGCTCGATCCCGATGCAGTGGTCATCGACGGCGCAGGCCACAATCTGCACCTGGAGAAGCCGGGCGCCCTGTGGAAGCTGCTCGAGGAGATGCTCTAGGCGCAAAGGCCTCTGCGCAGCTTGCGCCAGTGGCCGCCGGTGTTACTTGATTTCCTCGATCCGGTAACCGTAAGCGGCGTGGAACTCTATGACTTTGGCCAGAACCTGCTGCGCCGCGTCCCGGGTCTTGTGGGGACGCGAGATGCCGAGGCCGCCGGGCAGTCCGTAGCCCAGATTTGCATCGGTGGCGCCGTAGCGCACGGCGTCTTGCTTGCCGACCGCGTATTTGCCGAGAAAGATGGCTCTGAACTCGCCGGCCGCATTGCGCGCCTCGTCCTCCGAACCGACCTGGACGGGGATCGACAAGAACACACGCTCCTGGGCATCGCCTGCATTGGCGGAGACCAGTTCGGCCTTGCCGTTGCACCTGCAGCGCCACATGAAGAAGCGCCAGCCCTCCATGCCATGCGACTTCCAGCCGACGAACGAGGCGGCATAGGTGTTGACCGCGTTCCTCGCCAGGAGACCCCAGCGCCGGCGGGTCTCCGCGATGCGCTGCCAGGCTTTTGACAGCGGCTCCACATGGGGACCTTTCGGGGCGCCCCAGCGGTTGGCGTCAAGCCATCTGCCGCCGGCCTGGGACAAGAGAATCCGGAAACTGCCTTCGAGCGCCGTGCCCTCGGTCTGAACGCATTGTGTGAACGCCTGCAGGTCTTCAAGCTTGGCGGTCTCGGGATCCGACGGCGCCACGCATTTGGCGGCGTTGGTCTTCATGATCTCTTCGTACAGCTTGGTGAAGGCGGGCGCGATCGCGGTGCTGGCCTGTGTGGCCTGCGGTTGCGGCTGCTCGGCCGCCTGCTGCTGTACCGGCTCCTGCTGCGTTGGCGCCTGCTGCGCCGCCGGCTGCTCCTGCGGCTGCTGTGGTTCCGCCTGCTGCCCGTCGCCTCCGCCGAACAGTCCGGGCATGAGCACGACGCCGGCGCCGGCCGCGCCGATCAGGCAGATGACAACAAGGATGCCGGCAACAAGCCCGCCGCGCCCCCGTTTGGATTGGCCTTCGGGTGCGGACATGTCGGTGACCTGGGACAAGTGAGCGCTCTGTGCTGCGGCGGCCGGCGGATTGTGCGGTGGCGCCGGCGCGTCCTCAATACCGTCCGGCTGGCGTGGCGGAGATTGCGGCTCGTCATAATTCGGTGCAGCGTCGGCCAACTCGCGGAGCGATTGCCTCGATTGCCGCGGTTGGCGGGGCGGCGGCCGGAAGGCACGGGCGCTGACCGCGTCAAAGGCCGCGATCTGATCGAGTGCGGTGACATTGGCGGCATAGGCATCTTCAGGGCCGGCGTGCTCGGCATAGGCGCGCACCTCATCGAGCACACGGTCGCGCTCGGCGGCCAGAGCCGCCCGGTTCTCGCGCGTGTCCTCGGCATGCAGCAGCGGGGCCAGCATCTCGAACAATCTGTTTTCCGCCTGCTCGCGCCGGGCCGCACGCTCTTCGCCAAGCAGGGTGACAATCGACGGCCTGCGGCCGTCCGCCGCCAGATGCTCCTCCTGATCCACAATCATGCGGCTCAGTTCACCCATCGTGCCCGGTTTGTGCTCGGTCACGTAATGCACCAGCGACCAGTAATGCGCCCAGCGAACCTCCTGCGGCTGGTCGATGAGCGCGCGCAGTTCCGTTGTTATGCCATCTGCCAAGTCCGACATTCCCGGTGCATGGTTCTCTATATTCATAGATGCCGCCTCAGGGGCTTATGACACTGCTGGTTGTGGCCTTGGTGTTGCCCGGCGACGCGCCGATCATCGTCGATCATGCCCTTCGTCCTCACGCCGCGATACTGAAACAAACCAGTCAAGTCAACACCGCAACCCCTGTCGTCATCAGGCCGTAACATGCTGAGATCGTCCGGTCGACATTGCCAATTCATCCAGTGTCCGGGGGCAGCCTGTGACTGCGTGTCGGCAAGCGCTCGACGGCCCCCATCACCGCCGGGCGCTTTCGCGCACGGGTGAGGCCCCACCGATAAGTCGGCGCAGTGGCAGGATTTGGGCAAGTTCAAGAGTGTTTTTGGATCATATTGAAGCATCTGAGAACACCCGATCGGAAATCTCCGCGGCTATACAGGTCTACTCAGAAAGCAACTAACCCAATCATCAACCGGTTTCAGGGCACAATAGTCCGCGCCAAGGCTCCTGAAGCGGCCGTTATCGCAATCATGCAATGCGTGATGCGTGAATGCCACCCGCATTCGTGTTTCATCCTTCCAGCAGATAGGGTCGTACATCGGCTGTTTTCAAGCCTAACCTGTGCATAACTCCGCGACGAAAGCCTCCGCCGCCCCGAGATAATCCGATATATCGTCGGCGCTGTGGGCAAAGGACGCGGCGGGACCGGCCGACGCGATCGCCTCCCAGACCCCCCGATTCGCCATGAACACGCGCCGTGTGTCGACAAAGTCGGGGTCGAGCGAAGCCTCGGCTTCATGCGCAGTGCGCGGCAGATCCGCAGACAGCACCCAGCCGGACCGGCCGCCGATGACCGGCGCACGCCAGTCCAGTCCATGACCGGAGAAAATCTCCTCAAGG
>JBPCWF010000741.1:0-6464 GCA_051009775.1 Hyphomicrobiales bacterium
TGGTGCAGCTGCTGCTCCATGTTGCCGTAGCTTGAATTCATGAAAGCGTGGCTCTTGGGCGACAGGATGTTGAGCGGGTAGCGCTGGGCAAGGTCGGCGTTGGTCGCCGGCGATTCGTTCGGCGCAATGTAGTGCGGCAACGGGTCGACCGGCGTGCCGGACTGGAACTGTTCCGAACCCTGGCGGAACAGCGGCAGGACGAAATCGCCGTTCTCGGCCATCGAGGCCTTGAACTCGCATTTGCCGGACGGGGTGAGAAAGTTGCCCTGCCTGTGCGGCGCGTAGCTTTCCGGCGGCCCGACATTGAGCCGGGCGTAGCCGGTCCGCCTGAGTTCGTCCAGCGTGATGCCCTCGAGCGCCGGCGCCGACCAGTCCAGCGACTGCTCGATCATGTCTTCGTCGCTGCGGCTGAAGAACGGATCGTCGAACCCCATCGCCGCGGCCAGGCGCCGGAACAGCTCGGTGTTCGGCACCGCCTCGCCGAGCGGCTCGACCGCCTTGTTGTTGTAGGACAGATAGAGATGGCCCCAGGAAAACATGATGTCCTCCTGCTCCAGCTGCGTCGTCGCCGGCAGGACCAGATCGGCGTAAAGCGCCGTATCGGTCATGAAATGCTCGCTGACCACGGTGAACAGATCTTCGCGCGCAAGCCCGCGCATCAGCTTGCCCTGCTCCGGCGCCACCACCGCCGGGTTGGAGTTGTAGACGAACAGAGACTTGATCGGCGGATCGAGATCCAGCTCTCCGGTCAGGGCCGGTCCCAGGCGCCACTGGTTGAGGACCCGCGTGTCCGGGGTCTGGAAGTCTGGCCGCATCAAGGTGCCCCATTCCATCGGGAAGGCCCAGATCGGCAATTGAAGAATACCGCCGCCGACATGGCGCCACGAACCGACCAGAGCCGGCAGGCAGGCCGCCGCGCGCACCGTCTGGCCGCCCCCGGCATGGCGTTCGATGGCGACGCCGATCCGGATCACGGACGGCTGCGAGGTCGCAAACTCCCGGGCCAGGGTGCGGACGTCGTCCGCGGGCACGCCGGTCAGATCCGCGACCGTGTCGGGCGGATAATCGGCGACGCGTTGCTTCAGCTCCTCGAACCCGATGGTGTGGTTGTCGACGTAATCCTGGTCGACCAGATCCTCGGCAATGATCACGTGCATCATGCCGAGCGCCAGCGCCGCATCGGTGCCCGGACGGATCGGTATGTGCCAATCGGCCTTCTTTGCCGTGCGGGTGCGCACCGGATCGATGACCACGACCTTGGCGCCCTCAGCCTGCGCCTCGGCGATGAACGGCCAGTGGTGCAGGTTGGTGCTCACGGTATTGCACGCCCACAGGATGATGTAGCGGGAGGACCGGAAAGCCTCGGGATCGACGCCGGGTGTCGCACCAATGGTCATGAAATAGGCCGTGCAGGAGCCTGAATCGCAGAACGTGCGCTCGCTGATCGTGGCGCCGAGCCTGTTGAAGAACGGATCGCCGACATTGAGGCCGTTCAGGATCCCTTCGGTGCCCAGGTAACTGTAAGGCAGGATCGCGGTCGGACCGTGCTCATCGATGATCCCGCTCCAGCGCTCCTTGATCTCCGCCAGCGCGTCATCCCAGGACACGCGCTCGAATGTGCCCGAGCCCTTCGGCCCGCTGCGCCGCATGGGGTAGAGAACACGGTCCGGGCTGTAGGTCCGGTCCTGGTAGTTGTTGACCTTCACGCACAGGCCCCCGCGCGTGAACGGATGGTCAGGGTTGCCGCGCACGGCGGTGGCACGCCCGTCCTTCACGGTGATGAGCATGGAGCAGGTGTCCGGACAATCGTGCGGACAGGCGCCGATGACGGTCTTTTCGCTCATGGTGTCCTCCCAAGTGATGCGAGCGGCACTCCCCAGCATGGATCAGGATAGCGGCGTTGCGGCGACGCGTCTTTCACAACCTCGCGGCGAGGCCGCACGATCATGTGGCATCGTCCGACAAGGCCGTGCGTTCGACCGCAGCTGCCGGTGCGGCACAATCGGGCCCGGTCGCCGCTCGCGCTACTTGATGCTCAGGCCCGCGGCCAGCGTCCGCAGATCGGCCAGAAGGCCGTCATGGGCGCCCTTCGCGACGATTGCCAGAATGCGTATCTGGCGGCCTTTGTCGAGCCGCAGCCACTGGCTAACCGTTACCTCGGTGTTCGATCCGGTGTTTTTGGCGGCCGCCACGGTTTCGTGTCCCGGAGCGCCCGCGACCGTGGCCTTTACGGTCTTGCCGACCTCGGAGACAGTGACGGTCGCGATGCTGCGGATCAGCTTTTCGGCGATCTCGGACGGCGGCACATCGGTCGGATAGGGCTGGGACAGGGGCGAAACAATGATGATGAGCGGCTGGGATGCATCCTTGACGATGTCTTTCGGACCCTTGGTCAGCGACAGGCCGCTGCCGGCAAAGGCCCGCACGATGCGAAAGCCCGACAGGTCGCCGAGGGCGAAGGGCAGTTCCTGGACCTGGGCGTCAAGACCGGGCGATGCGCGAAACGCGATGCTTTCGACCACCGCCTTCATCGACGCCTCCGAAAGCGTCGAGCCGGACAGGTCCTGCGCGGTCACCATGACGGTTGCTTCCTTGGTGCCCAGAATCACGATCCACTTGGAAACACTCCTTCCGGCGGCCTGCTGGGTCCCGGCCATCATGATGCCGTCAGCCCCGCCGACCTTGACCGGCTTGCGCGAGGTGATGGTGATGCCCTTGGACGCAAGCGCCTGGTCGGTCATCTGAACCGAGATCTGGGCGTAAGCCTCCGGCGGCAGTTCCACCACCAGAAGCGAGCTGCCGCTGGCGGTATGCTCGAAACCCGAAAACTTGGTGCTGAGCACGAAGTCCGACGGCGGCACGAGACCGATCGTCTTGCCGGGAATGAAGACAACGCCCTCACCGGCGCTTTGCGCCCGGGTTTCGGCGGCAAACGCGAACGCCATGATCAGCGCCACGGCGAGCGGCGCCAGAACTGCGGTAATCGATCGGCGGATCATATGGACCTCAATTCACGATGCGGAGCGCCCGGCCTGGAGTTTCGCACATATTGAAAGTTTGTTGGGCTTTTTTGCGCCCGTACCGGGGCGAAAGCGGCGTCAATATAGCGCGTCCGGCCGGACCGGGCCCAAATGCACAGCCAAGTGTGGAAAACACTGCCCTTGGCCCAACCCTCGCCACAAGTTTGTGGCGTTCAAGCAGGCAGGCACAAGGTTACGGCTATCGTGGCTGGGGAGCTTCGTTGGGGGTATCCAGGGAGGTTCCAATGCATTGGACCAAAATACTTTGGGTGGCGGCAATCGCTTTCCTGCTTCCGGTTGCAAGTGCTGCGGCGGGAGAAGTCAATATCGGGGACGGCCTGATCAAGGTGGGGCCCGACGGGGTCACGGTCGGTCCGATCGAGGTCGACCGTGACAACCAGGCGGCGGGCAGTGACGCGACGTCTCCGTCAACGGGCGGAAAATATTCCGGGCAAACGCTGCAAAGCAGCGATTTTTCCAACAGCGACCTGAGCGGCAAGGACTTTTCCAACAGCAAGCTGATCAGCGTCGACTTCTCGAATTCCGACCTTAACGGTGCGAACTTCGCGGGCGCCAGCCTGATCGGCGTTGACCTGTCGAACGCCAAACTCGTCGGCGCGAATTTCAAGGGCGCCAAACTTCAGGGCGTCGACTTCGGCAATTCCGAACTGCGCAAGGCCTGTCTGGTAAACGCCAGCTTGACAGGCGTGGATTTCTCCAATGCCGATCTGTCCAACGCGGTTCTCACGGACTCCAGAAACCTGGGTTCGGATTTCAGCAACGCGACCACGGATGGAACCGTCTGGAAAGGCACGGCAACTTGTCCGGGCGATGGCGCCTCTCTTGGCCGCCCCAGCCTGACCAAAGCCGCGACCATCCAGAAGGCGCTCTCCTCCGGTCCGAACGCCAAGGTCGACCTGACGGTCAATTTCGCGGTGGATTCCGACAAGATCCTCGGCGCGGCGCGGGCTCAGGTGCTTGAGATCGCCAAGGCGCTCACGTCCTCCGATCTTGGATCGAGCAAGATCCTGATCGAAGGCCACACCGACAGCAGCGGCGCCGACAGCTATAATCTGGATCTGTCATACCGCCGGGCAATCAGTGTCATGAGAACCCTGTCGGAAGAATACAAGATCGATGCGAACCGGCTGCAGGTCCGCGGCCATGGCGAGGAGCAGCCGGTCGCCACCAACGACAGCGAATCCGGACGCGCGCTCAATCGCCGCGTGACCCTGGTCAATACCGGCAGCTAGAGCATCGATCCCATTCCGGGGTGCGATGCACCCCGGGAGGGCCGGCGGTCTGTACCCGGCCGCACCGGCGCAGCCCGTGGCAAATTGATCACAGGCCGTTGCAAAACGCACCGCCCTTCGCGGATTCAATTGGTGGTCCGAACCCAACTCATTAGTATACGCATGACCAGGGTCGGCTTAGCCCGAGGTTGAATTTGCGTCCCGGCGATCTGGGCGCCAGTTAGCAGATCAAATGGACCCCATGCCTCTGCGCAAAAGCGATCTGTCGATCACGCAGCTTTCCGCCTTGGCGGACGCCAGCGAAACCAGTCTGCGGCTCTACCGGCGCGGCTATGCGGCTACGAAAGGCGGCCCTTTCCATGCTGACCGCACGGTGAAATCCCTCGACCGGCGCGGCCTGATCGCGATTACCGGCAAGACCCTGAGGGCCAAGGCGACGACTGCCGGCCGCAAGCTGATGAACGATGATGCCTGGGCCGAAGACCGCACCCGCAATCACATCGGCTAGAGCATCGTTCCTTCATATCGGATCGTTTGAGCGGCCCCGTGTAATCGGGGCAGCGCCCGAAGGCGCGCCCCTCTGCTGCAGAGGAGGCCGGGGGTTGTAAGTGGTCCATGCAGCACTGTTGGGGTGTATCATATATTGGCGGCGCGGCGTAGGGGCAAAGGCAAATGAAAGTGTCCATACGAAGCGGTATAGAAGCAAACCGCTTCGTACTGTTCATTTGCCTGTATTTTGTGCAAACCCACGTAATCTGATTGCAAGCGGACGAATATACGGCGCCCGCGTGACAATGTTTCCTGTTGCGTGCGCTTGTCTGGCGATGTTCGCCGATTGCGCGCAGAGAATTCCTGAATTGAGCACATGAGCCGCACGATCCGGCCGTCGTCATGCCGCAAGGCTGCGGTCACCTGAACACGAGAGGCGGGCTATCGTCAGAATGGAGTTAGTGCGATGAAAAACCTGTTCTTGTCTTTGGCCCTGCTCGGCTTTGCGGTCGGCTCCTCCAGCCAGGTTATCGCCGCCGAGATGGATTTCGATAAGGTCGACGCCAATACCGACGGCAGCCTGACGTTCGAAGAGGTCGCGGCGGCGATGCCGAACATGACCGAAGACCAGTTCAAGGCCGCGGACGCGGATGGTGACGGCGTGTTGTCGAAGCCGGAGTGGACCTTGACGCAATAGCCGGTTGCAACCGCACCTCCCGGTGCAACGCCGTGCGCCCCCGTCGCCATCGCGACGGGGGCGCATTGCTTTGAAGCCCATTTGCAAAGACAGGGTGCAAGCACCCGGCACGGATTGGCCAATGCCCGGTTTCCGGGATATCCTCTGGGCGATGCAAAGCCGCAGAAAAGGAGGCCGGGCAGCCCGACTGGCGACACGGCGCGCCACCGGCCAGGCCAAGCCCGCCCCCGGACCGCCACGCCGCGCCGCGCCGCCGTTGCCCGGACGCGTGCTGTTTCTGTGCTGCGGCGCTCTGGTCTGCGACATCCTGGAACTGGCGCGTGAGAATGGCTGGGATCACGTCGACGTTCGCGGGCTGCCCGCCAGGCTGCACAATTACCCGCACAAGATCCCGGATGTCCTGCGGCAATGGATCAAGATTGCACGGCCCCGCTACAACGACAGGATCTTCATCGTTTACGGGGATTGCGGGACGGGCGGCGCGGTCGACGCGATCTGCCGGGACGAACAGCTGACGCGGATCCCCGGCCCTCACTGCTACAGCTTCCTGAGCGGCAACCAGGCGTTTGCGGACGGGCTCGACGACAATGCCACGACCTATTACCTGACCGACTTCCTGCTCGATCACTTCGAGACCCTGGTCGTCGCCGACTTGTGGCTCGACCGGCGCCCCGAGCTGGTCGAGATGTTTTTCGGTCACTATGAGAAACTGACCTATCTGGCACAGACCGACGATCGGGCGCGGGACGACAAGGCGGCAAAGATCGCCCGGGAGCTTGGGCTTCGCTATGAGCGGCAGCCGGTCGGCCGGGGAGATCTGGAGCCGTTCGTCCGCGCCGCCGCGACCGGCTCATGTCATGGGACCGGGCACGGCCGATCCGTCCAGGGTTCAAACTCCTCTTTTGACCCGCCTCCTGCCGATCTCCTAAAGTATGACGATTAGAGCATCGTTCACGCCAGAACGGGAAAGCGCCGTGACGCGGCAATCGTTGCACCTGGGATCGG
>JBPCWF010000742.1:0-2536 GCA_051009775.1 Hyphomicrobiales bacterium
GGCGGCGGCGGCTTCCGAGCCCCGCCCGGATGCCCGTCTGGAAGCGGCCGAAAGCCTGACCATGAGCTTCATGCTGCTGCTCGAGCGGCTCACGCCGGCGGAGCGCGCCGCCTTCCTGCTGCACGACGTGTTCGACTATCCGTTCGATGAGGTCGCCGCCATGCTCGGCAAGACGTCGGCGGCCTGCCGCAAGCTTGCCGAACGCGCGCGGGCCCATGTGCGCGAGGCGCGGCCGCGCTTCGAGGTCAGGCATCAGGACGCCTATCGCATTCTGAGCGATCTGTTCGATGCGGCGGGCAGGCGCGACATGGACGGTGTCGCCTCGCTTCTGGCCGAGGAGGCGGAGCTCTGGTCCGACGGCGGCGGCAAGGCGGTCGCCGCGCGGCATGTGCTTCACGGGCCGCGGCAGATCGCCCATCTGCTGTGCGCGATCACCGCCGCGCGCCGGCACTATCCGGGCACCACCGACATTGCATTCCGTGACGTCAACGGCCTGCCCGGCGCCGTCGGCGTTACGCGCGCCGCGGGCGAGCAGCCCCAGGTGGAGTTCGTGCTCTCGGTTGAAGTTGACGACGGCCGGATCCTCAAGATCCACAATGTGCGCAATCCGGACAAGCTCGCCCATGTCACGCCCGATCCCGGCGGAGACCGGGTCGTGCTGTGATCAGACCCGTTCGATCACCAGATTGAGCTTGCCGCCGCCGAGTTCATATTCGGCGCTGAAGCCCGAGAGCCCGTCGGCGCCGACGATCAGCTCCGAGGCCAGCGTCTCCTTGCAGATGTAGTCCTTGTGCGCGCTGACCGCCGCGTCCAGCGCATTGGACAGGTCGGCGCCCAGGCGGATCCGGTCGGTGACCTCGAAGCCCGCATCCTTGCGCGTCTGCTGCACCAGCCGCACGAAGTCGCGCGCAAGACCTTCGCGCTCCAGTTCGTCGTCGATCCGCGTGTCGAGCAGGATCACGCCCGCGCCGCCGTCGAACGGCTCGGCATCGATGCCCTCGGGCGTCACGATCTGCAGCGAGAAGTCGTCGCCCTCAAGCTCGATGTCGGCGATCGCGACCTTGCCGTCTTCCGTGAACGACCATTCGCCCGCGCGTGACGCCGCCATGACTTCCTTCATCTTGGCGCCGATGCGCCGGCCGATCTGCGGATTGACCTTGAGCTGCTGGTCGCCGAGTTTTGCCGGCTCATCTGAGAACTCGACCGACTTGATATTGTTCTCCTCCGCGATCAGCGCGCGGTAAGGTTCAAGTGCGGCGACATCCGGATGGGCAATGGTCAGGGTGCGCAACGGCAGCCTCGTGCGCAGCCGCTTGCGTTCGCGCAGCGACATGGTGGTCGCGCAGATCTCGCGCACCTGGTCCATCTGGCGCACCAGGTCACGTTCCGCCGGCAGGAGTTCCGCATCCGGCCAGTCGGACAGGTGGACAGAGGTCTCGCCCGTCAGGTTCTTGTAGATCCGTTCGGTGAGGAACGGTACGAGCGGCGCGATCGCCCGGCAGAAATTGGTCAGAACCGTGTAGAGCGTGTCGTAAGCATCGCGTTTGTCGGCGTCCTGGGCGTCGCGCCAGAACCGGCCGCGGCTGCGCCGGATGTACCAGTTGTTGAGCGCGTCGATGAAACCCGGCACGGCGGCATAGGCGCCGGGCAGGTCGTTGCCGTCGAGGCGCGCCTGGAGCTTCTCGATCAGCTCGCGGGTCTTGGCCAGAATATAGCGGTCGAGCACGCCCTTCTGGTCGCTGCGGATCTGCGCCTCATGCCCGTCGATATTGGCGTAGAGCGTGAAGAAGTAATAGGCGTTCCAGATCGGGATCATCGCCTGGCGCAGGGATTGCGCGATGCCGCTGCCGTCCTTGGGCATGGCAAGGTCGCCGCCATGGAGCAGGGGCGAGGACACCATGTACCAGCGGAGCGCGTCGGACCCGTGGGTGTTCATGATCTCGTCCGGGTCCGGATAGTTCTTCAGGCGCTTCGACAGCTTCTGCTTGTTCTCGTCCAGCACCACCCCGTGGCAGACGCAGTTGCGGAACGGCGCCTGTTCGAACAGCGCGGAGGAAAGCACATGGAGCGTATAGAACCAGCCGCGGGTCTGGGCGACATACTCCACAATGAAGTCGGCCGGGAAATTGGCCTCGAACCGCTCCTTGTTCTCGAACGGATAATGCACCTGGGCGAACGGCATCGAGCCTGAATCGAACCAGACGTCCAGCACTTCCGTGACCCGCCGCATGGTCGACTTGCCGCTCGGGTCGTCCGGATTGGGCCGGGTGATCTCGTCGATCATCGGCCGGTGCAGGTCGTCGGGCCGGACGCCGAAATCGCGTTCGATCTCATCCAGGCTGCCATAGACGTCGATCCTCGGATATGTCGGATCGTCGCTCTTCCACACCGGGATCGGGCAGCCCCAGAACCGGTTGCGGCTGACGTTCCAGTCGCGCGCGCCTTCCAGCCAGTTGCCGAACAGGCCGTCGCGGATATGGTCCGGCAGCCACTCGATCGTCTTGTTATAGGCGACCATGTTGTCGCGGAACGCCGA
>JBPCWF010000743.1:0-2637 GCA_051009775.1 Hyphomicrobiales bacterium
GTCCGGATCCGGATGCCCCTGGATAATGACGATGCGCCGGGCCGTCATGCGATCACCTGGTCGACCGGCCGGCGCAACGACCTCGGCAGCTCCGGACCGTAACCGAAGCGGACCACGAGATCCGGCCGGCGCCCGGCGAGCCCGAGATAGCGGGCGAGCTGCGGCCTCACGTCCGGAACCTCGACCGGTTGATTGATGAACGCGTGTTTCAGGCCGAGCGCGGTGGCCTGAAGCGCGAAACGCTGATAGCTGCGGCCGGCCTCGACCCAGCGCGCGCGGTCATCCGATTTCGCCACGAAAACGGCAATGCCCGCCGAACTGGCGATGTGCTTACGGTACTTGTCGTTCTCCGCCTCTGCGGTGAAAAACCAATCGAACATGAACGATCCGAACCAGCGCGGCATGGTCGGGTTGCCGGAGGACCCGGTGAACAGACCATCACGCTTGGCCGCCGCCTCCGCCTCATTGAAGCGGACCCATGCCTTGAGTTCCTCGACGAAGGCCTGATCGGCGACCTGGGCGGTGTTGCCGGCCACCACATAGTCGGTGATGTTCGCCATGCGCGCCCTGTCGGTGATGATGAGAACATCCACCTGAGTGCTCGCAGCCGCCCGCTCGAGCATGCCGAGCTGTTCGGTGGAAACCGCGCGACCGTCATATTCCGCGCGCGTGCACTGCCGCTTCGGGATCGCCTGGAACAGATCCGAGCGGACCGGTGCGGCATCGCTCAAAGCAATGTCGACGGACGAAGCATCGCCGTCCTCTACAAACATGTCCGCGTGTTTGCCCATGGCACGGGCCGCCTGTACCAGGTTCTCCGCCGCGCATCCGAGCGAGGCGTAGAGGTGATGGTCATCGGCGTCGACCGCCGGGCAGCGCCGGGTGAGATCCGGCAGGATCGAGATCCGGTCGGCGGAGACCCTGAACTTCCATGGCTGGGTGTTGTGACTGTTGGCGGCGAGTGTCGCGTAGCGCACAAGGTCGGCATTGCCTTCGGGCGTCATGTCCCCGGAATGGCGCCATGTGGTCTCGACCAGTTGCGGGTATGTCGGTTCCTCGACGTCCGAGCACCCGCCGACGGCAAGACCGGCGCCGGACAGGGCGGCCGAACCGGCGACGAAACTTCGTCTGGTCAGCATGGTGTGGCCTTTGACACGTCAGGATCGGTTGCTAAGGGATGGCCGGGAAGATAGCCGCCGCCTCAGGACCGGCCTTGATCCATGTCAAAGGGCCACCCTAATCTTCGCGCTCGACCAGCAGCGCGTCCATGGCGGCGCGCATATCGTCCGGCAGCGGCACCTTGCGGCGGGCGTTGAGGTCGAAATAGACCGTGATCTTTTCCGATGTCGCGGCGACGTCCCGGCTCTCGCCGTTGCGCATGCAATGGAACCCCGTGATCGAGGTGTTGCCGATCTTGGTGAGCCCGCTCTCGATCACGAT
The DNA here is from genome assembly GCA_051009775.1 of Hyphomicrobiales bacterium. Lineage (GTDB taxonomy): Bacteria > Pseudomonadota > Alphaproteobacteria > Rhizobiales > JAJFHB01 > JBPCWF01. The sequence continues at coordinate 1,441 of JBPCWF010000743.1, forward strand.
CAGGCTGCCGACCGGCTGTTCGGTGCGGTATTCGATCGTATCGCGGACATCGACGAAGCCGGTGCCGTGGTGCTCCATGTAATCCCGCGTGAAGCCCGCCGCCGACAACAGGTGCCAGAAGGCGGCGTCGAACATGCCGACGTAATGCATGGTGGTCATGTGGTTCTGGTGATCGCAGTGCCACGGATAGACCACGTTGCGGTGGGTTTCGATATAGCTGCCCATGTCGCTCCCTGCCCGGTTCAAGTGGATGGTTTCATCCGGCCGCTTCGTCCAGGGCTTCGCGGACCAGGCGCTGGAAATAGATCGTGCCGATCTCCTCCGACGGCGCCATCCGGCCGGTATGGTAGATGCCGGCCTCGAGATTGCGCTGGACCGCTTCGCAGATGCCCAGATCCTCGGCCATGACGATTTTGGCGCTGTCGATCGCGTCCTGCGGTTTAACGCCGAGACCGGCGGCGCGGGCATCGTCGCACCAGAACCAGCGCCTGAGCGCGACCCGGCCCGGCCCGTCCGGCTTCACGCTCTCGCAATTGAAGGCATATTGCGAGAAGTGCAGCAGAAGGCAGGGGAACTTGTAGATCCAGAAGCCGCGGCCGTGGCGCGAGGCATCGGCGGCCGACGCCTCATAGGTCACATCGAAGCCGACGAAACTGCCGTTCTCATAGGGCCTTATATCGATCTTCTCATCCGATACGGTCTTGCCGAGCCCCTTATGCACGAAGCCGACATGGTAGCCCTCGCAGGAGTTGTCGGAATAGTTCTTCCAGTTGGCGGCGCCCTCACGCTCGACGAGGTCCTTGAACGCCATGTCGGGGACCGCCGGGAACTCCCGGGCGATCTCGACGATGTCGCCGAGCCAGTCCTCAAGTTCCGGCGCGTCGGGGTCGAGGCAGGCGAAGACGAGGCCGTTCCAGGTGCCGACCCGCACGGGATAAAGGCCGAATTCGGCTGCATCGATGTCCTTGCCGAGCTCAAGCCCCGGCGCCTTACGCAGGGCGCCTTCGGTGTCGTAGAGCCAGCCGTGATAACGGCAGCGCAGGGTGCTGCAATGGCCCGCCCCCTCGCCCACCAGCGGCCCGGCGCGGTGGCGGCAGACATTGTGAAAACCCCTGAGCGCACCGTCCCTGGCCCGGATCACGAAGACCGGCCAGCCGGCGATGTCACCGGCGAGGTAATCGCCGTGCGCCTCCAGTT
>JBPCWF010000744.1:0-3781 GCA_051009775.1 Hyphomicrobiales bacterium
GGCCGCCGACCCAGCGGACAATGGGCAGGATTTTTTTGTACAGGGCCAGCGCCGCTTCCTGATCGCGATCATCGGCGACGAGGTTAAACAGCTTGGCCGACTCCTTTGGCAAGATGTTGGAGCAAACCGCGACCCAGCCCTCGGCGCCAAGCCAGAAGGATTCATAGCCGAGGATGCCGGCGAACACGGTCAGGCGCTCACCGCACAATTCGATGATATCGCGTACTCGTGTGACTTCGAGGGTCGATTCCTTGACCATGGTCACAGCATCGATCTCGGCAAGGCGGGCAAGCGTCGACGGGACGAGATCAACATTGGCGGTGGCCGGATTGTTGTAGACCATGATCGGAATCGAGATCGCCTCTCCGATCCGGCGATAGTGCTCGAACAGCTCATTATCGGTCGGCGTCGAATAATAGGGCGGAATGATCATGACGCCATCGGCACCCATCGCCTCGGCCTCACGTGAAAGCTCGATCGCATCGAGAGAAGACTCGGCGCCAGTGCCGATCAGAACGGGCACGCGCCCATTCGTTTCCTTGACACAGATGTCGATGGCCTGCTGCCGCTCCTCTCGGCTCATCGACAGGAACTCGCCGGTGCTACCGAGCGGGATCAAACCGTGGATGCCCTGCTCGATCTGCCAGTTCACCAGCTGCTTAAGCGCCGCTGCATCGACAGCCGATCCGTCCGCCGTGAACGGGGTCACGAGGACCGTGTAGGTGCCGCGAAACCGAGCCATGTTCGATCACGTCTCCTCTTGCTTAACGACGATATTACAGGGAATATTCGACTTGTATACGATCAAAATACAAGGCTGCATCTTGACGCCATACGTCGACCTTTGCCGCCCGACGGCGCTGCTTTGCGTCCCCCCGCAGGTCTCATGCGCCTGAGCCGGCCGGGCGTCGATGAGGTCGGCGCGCGCGTCGCGTTTATGTTCGATGATCGGGAAATCGAGGCGATCGCCGGCGAGAGCATCGCGAGCGCGCTCGCCGCCGACGGGATACTCGGCCTGCGCGAAGCGCGACCGGCAGGTGCGACCTGCACCGCCGACCGACGCGGCCTCTATTGCGGCATGGGTGCCTGTTTCGACTGCGTCGTGACTGTCGATGGCCGCATCGGACAGCGTGCTTGCCTCACCAAGGTCGCCGGTGGCGAGCACGTGCGCTCGAGCCCGCCATCTGGCAGGGCGGACGACACGCTCGAGGCTCTTGCTCCGATGCCGGCCGAGGCGGCACCGGCGGAGCGGCATGTCGACATTCTGGTTGTCGGGGCGGGACCGGCTGGACTTTCCGCAGCGCTCATGGCCCGCCAATGCGGTGCCGATGTCGTCGTCGTCGACGAGCGCGCCGAGAGCGGCGGGCAGTATTACAAGCCGATCGCTGCGTCCCATCGGGCGTCGATGCCGCCGGATGGGCAGTTCCGCGAAGGCGCTGCGCTTCTCGATGCCGTCCGAACCGCCGGTGTCGAGATCCTCCAAGGTGTCTCGGTGTTCGGCGCCTTTTCGCCGGATGAGGTGCTGGCGCTGGTCGACGGCGCAGCAGTGGTCTTCCGTCCGCGCCGGCTCGTTCTGGCGACCGGCGCCTATGAACGGCCGATGCCCATTCCCGGCTGGACCCTGCCCGGCGTGATGACCACCGGTGCCCTGCAGACGCTTGCGCGCAGCCATCAGGTGGTTCCAGGCCGGCGTGTGGTCGTCGCCGGTAACGGTCCGCTCAATTTCCAGCTCGCCGCGGATCTTGCCGCTTCCGGGGTCGATGTCGTGGCCGTGGTCGATGCCGCGGCGCGGCCTCGCGTCAGTGATATCAGGGTGCTGGCCCAGGCTGTCGCTGCCGATGCGCGCAACATGGCGACGGGGGTCGGCTATCTGGCGAAGCTGAAAAGGGCACGGGTGCCGATCTTCTGGTCGCATATCGCGGTCGCCGCGCACGGTGTCGATCATATCGAGGCGATCGAGGTTGCCCCCGTCGACGAGATGGGCCGACCGGACATGAACCGATGCCAGCGTCTGGCCACCGACGTGGTCGGCCTGGGCTATGGCTTCATCGCTTCAACTGAAATCGCCCGGGCCCTTGGCTGCCGCATGCAGTCCGATCCGCGTCAGGCCGGGACGCTTGCGGTCGAAACGTCGAAAACCGGTGCGACCAGCATAGACGGCGTCTTCGCGGTGGGCGATGGCGCTTCGATCGGCGGCGCTGTCGTCGGCATGGCCGAAGGGCGGCTGGCCGGCAAGACCGCAGCCGCCGACCTCAGCTATCGATCAAAGGGCGACGCTGGTTGGGCCGAGCTCGACCGCCGTCTGAACCGCGCCCGCGCGTTTCAGGACGCACTTTGGACGCTGTTCCAGGCACCGCCGATGGCACTCGATCATCTGCCCGATGACACTTTGGTCTGCCGCTGTGAAACCCTCGATCTGGGAACAGTGAAAATCGAAATTGACGCTGGAGCTAGAAGCCTCGCTGTTCTCAAGCGCCGTCTTCGTCTAGGCATGGGCCGCTGCCAAGGCAGATGTTGCCTGCCGGTCGTGTCCAGTTTGCTCACAAGCAAGTACGGCCCGTCGCTGCCGGCGACTGCGCCGCGATTGCCGGTGAAGCCGTTTCCTGTCGTGGCACTCGCCGTCGAGAAACCGGAATGGGGCGGGCATCGGCGGGCGGGTTCGCCGGATCTTTCGCGGCCGATGCCGCTTGCGCCCTTCGGCGAGGACGAGGCGGCGATCGTCGTTATCGGCGGCGGCGTGGTCGGCGCCTGCCTTGCGCACGAGCTTGCGGTGCTGGGACAGGACGTGCTGGTGGTCGAGCGGGACGACGTCAATCTTCAGGCCTCCGGCGCCAATGCCGGCAGCCTTCACGTCCAACTCCTCTCCTTCGACTTCGGCGCCAAGGCGGAAGCGGGTGGCGGACCTGCGGCGGCGACCCTGCCGCTCGGGCCCTGGTCCGTATCGCTCTGGCAAGAGTTTTCCGAACTTTGCGGCAAGGATTTCGAGATCCGCATCACCGGCGGCTTGATGGTCGCCGAAAGTGAGGCGGGGCTCAGTTTTCTGCGTGAGAAGGCGGCCTTGGAGAGACGCCACGGTCTGGAGGCGGAAATCCTCGATCGCCATGATCTTCACAACCTGGCGCCGGCGCTGGCCGACACGCTGATCGGTGCGGAATACTCGCCAAGGGAGGGAAAAATTAATCCGCTCGTTGCGACCTACAGCGTCATGCAGCGTGCCGAACACCTCGGGGCGAGACTTGTGCGCAGCACGGATGTCACTGCCTTGGAGCGGGCGGGAACCGGCTGGAGAATCCAGACGAACCGTGGTGAGATAAGCGCAGGACGCGTGATCAATGCCGCCGGTCCCTGGGCACGCCAGATCGGCGCCATGGCGGGGTTGGATGTGCCGGTTTACAGCGCGCCGCTGCAGATGATCGTTACCGATCGCGCACCGCCGCTTGTGGAGCAGCTTGTCGCGCATGCGGATAGGCATCTGAGCCTGAAGCAGCTCGCCTCGGGCGGCGTCGTCATCGGCGGTGCCTGGACTGCCCGTTACTGCAAGCACCAGAACATGAACGTCACCATCCGCGAGAGTATCGAGGGCAATCTCTGGACCGCCGGTCGGGTGCTGCCACAGCTCGCCGGCCTGCATGTCCTGCGCAGCTGGGCCGGCATGAACGTCAACATCGACGGTGCTCCGATCATCGGCGAGGTGCCGGCGGCACCGGGCTTTTTCAATGCGGTGACGTCCAACGGCTATACGCTGGCACCAGCGATCGCCAGACTGACGGCTGATCTCGTC
>JBPCWF010000745.1:0-4746 GCA_051009775.1 Hyphomicrobiales bacterium
GACCACCACCGAGAACCCATCCGGGATCGATGTCGGCGACCTGACGCGCGAGCAGGCGGAGCTTGAGCTGGCGCGGCTGGCGACCGAGGTCGCCGGGCATGACCAGCGCTACTATCAGGACGACGCACCGACGGTTTCCGACGCCGAATACGATCAGTTGCGGCTGCGCAATGCGGCGGTCGAAGCGCGGTTCCCGGATCTCGTCCGCGACGACAGTCCGAGCGGGCGGGTCGGCGCGGCGCCGGCGGAAAAATTCGACAAGGTCACCCATGCGGTGCCCATGCTGTCTCTCGGCAATGCGTTCAACGACGATGATGTGCGCGATTTCTGCGACCGGATCAGACGGTTCCTCGGTCTTGAGGCGGACGTGCCGCTGGATATGACGGCCGAGCCCAAGATCGACGGTCTGTCGGCGTCGCTGCGCTATGAGGGGGGCCGCCTCATCCTTGGCGCGACACGGGGTGACGGTCAGGTCGGCGAGAACGTCACCGCCAATCTCCGGACCGTCCAGGATATACCCGAGACGCTTGCCGGAGACGGCTGGCCGGATGTGGTCGAAGTGCGCGGCGAGGTCTATATGAGCCATGCCGACTTCGCCGACCTCAATGCCCGTCAGGAGGCGGACGGCAAACCCCCCTTCGCCAACCCGCGCAATTCCGCTGCCGGCTCGCTGCGCCAGCTTGATTCGAACATCACCGCGCAACGGCCCTTGCGCTTCTTCGCCTATGCCTGGGGCGAGCTGTCGGCGGAACCGTTCGAGACCCAGGCGGATGCCATCGCCTGCCTGAGCGCATGGGGGTTCTCGACCAACCCGTTGTTCACGCGCTGTAACGATGTCGACGGGATGCTGAAGGTCTATGCCGAGATCGAAGTGCAGCGGGCATCGCTCGGCTACGATATCGATGGCGTGGTTTACAAGGTCGATCGGCTCGACTGGCAAAAGCGCCTGGGGTTCAGGTCCCGCGCGCCACGGTGGGCCATCGCGCACAAGTTCCCGGCGGAGAAGGCCACCACCGTGCTCAAGGACATCGACATTCAGGTCGGGCGCACCGGGCAGTTGACGCCGGTGGCCCGGCTCGAACCGGTGACGGTCGGCGGCGTGGTCGTATCCAACACCACGCTGCACAATGAAGACGAGATCATACGCAAGGACATCCGCATCGGCGACACGGTGATCGTGCAGCGTGCGGGCGATGTGATTCCGCAGGTGGTCGGTCCGGTGCTGGAGAAGCGACCCAAAGATGCGGCGCCTTACGTGTTTCCAGATATCTGTCCCGCCTGCGGCAGTCAGGCGGTGCGCGAGCACAATTCGAAGACCGGCAAACTGGATGCGGCCAGGCGCTGCACCGGCGGTCTGATCTGTCCGGCCCAGGCCGTCGAGCGGCTCAAGCATTTCGTCTCGCGCACGGCCTTCGACATCGAGGGTTTGGGCGCCAAGCAGGTCGAGACGTTCTACGAGGACGGTCTTGTCGCGCAACCCGCCGATATTTTCACTCTGGCGGAACGTGACCAGCGCGCGCTCAAGAAGCTCAAGGACCGGGAGGGTTGGGGCGAAACCTCGGTCGCCAATCTGTTCGCGGCGATCGACGACCGGCGTAATGTCAGCCTCGACCGGTTCATCTTCGCATTGGGAATTCGTCACGTAGGCGAAACGACTGGACGGCTCCTGGCCCGGACCTATGGCACGATCGGCGCCTTTGTCGAGGCGATGGAGAAAGCCGGCGACACAGAGTCGGATGCCTATAAGGAACTGGTTGCGGTCGACGGCATCGGCGATGTTGTGGCGGAAGCCGTCGCCCAGTTTTTCGCCGAGGCACATAACCGCGACGTGCTTTCGGCATTGCTCGACGAAGTCTCTCCGGCCCCTCTGGAGCAGGCCGACACCTCGTCCGTGGTCGCCGGCAAGACCGTTGTGTTCACAGGCACGCTGGAAAAAATGACCCGGTCCGAAGCCAAGGCCAGGGCCGAGGGGCTGGGCGCCAAGGTCTCGGGCTCGGTCTCGGCCAAGACCGACTATGTGGTCGCGGGCCCCGGCGCCGGCTCCAAGCTCAAGAAGGCGGAGGAACTCGGCGTCGAGGTGCTCACCGAAGACGACTGGCTGGCCATGGTGGACCAGGCGTAAGCCTGTCAGCCGGTCTCCAGCGCCCGGCGGACCCGCTCACCGACCTGCCGGATGCGCTCGACCGGTTCGTTGGAAAACACGAACCGGATATAGTCCGCTCCATGGCTCTCGCCCCAGCCGGTCATGGCCGTCGCGCAGACCCGCTGGTCAAGCAGGCGTTTCGACATGGCCTCGCCGTCGATGCCGAAATCCGACACCCGGAGCAGCAGCGACCAGCCGCCTGCGGGCACTCCGACCGGCAGGCCATCGAGTTCCAGGAGCAGCGCGTCGCGCCGCCGCTCCAGCTCGGCGACATAAACGGCCAGGGTCTCGTGGGAGCGTTCGAGCGCGATGGCGGCCGCGTCCTGGGCGATGCCGACAGGCACCACCACATTGGCCAGCGAGACGGCGACCAGGTCGGGCATGAAACGCTCCGGTGCGACGATCCAGCCGACCCGCCAACCGATCATCCGGAGCTCCTTGGAGGCCGACCCGACCGTGATGGTGCGCTCCGCCATGCCGGGCAGGGCGGCGGGATGGACGACCTCACGGCCGTCATAGAGCAGCCGCTCCATCGCCGTGTCGAGGATCAGGGTCAGATCGTGGCGCACGCAGAGCCCGGCAATATAATGCCAGTCCTCGCGGTCGATATAACCGCCGGTCGGCATGGACGGCGACATCAAGAGCATGGCCGATGTGCGCGGGCCGACGGCCGCGGCCATGGCATCGCGGTCGAGACGCCAGGGCTGTCCGGGAGCAAATGCGAAGGGTGCGAATTTCGGCACGCCGCCGGCCAGCCTGACCCGGTTGATCAGGCCCGCATAGGTCGGGTCGGTGACGATCACCTCGTCGCCGACATCGACGGTGGCGAGCAGGACGTTGAGTATGCCGGACAGGCCGCCGGCGGGGATCACGCAGTTGCGTGCGCCGCTATAGGCGACGCCTGAGAGACCGGACACATGGGCCGCGGCAACTTCGCGCAAACGGGCCTGGCCGACGAAGGGCAGATAGCTGTTGTCGCTGTCGGTTGTGGCCGCCTCGCGGGTGCGGGCGACCGCCTCGGCATCGGGCGGAATGTCGACATCGAGGTTCTCAAACCGCAGGAAGTCCTCGCCCGAGGCATCGGCGATCGAGCCCATCCGGTCGACCCCGATGCCGGCAATGTGGTGCAGACGCCGTGGACGGCTGTAACCCATTTTCTTCTCCCCTCTTTATCGATAATATATTATCTATAATTCTTGACCCGATCGGTATGCAAGGGAATTCAATGGAAAACGATCAGACGCTTGCCGGACGGATTGCACGGCAGTTGGCCGACAGGATCGTCAATGGGGCGCTCAGACCGGGTGTTCCATTACGCCAGGACCAGATCGGTCAAGAATTCGATGCGAGCCATGTTCCGGTCCGCGAAGCGTTCCGCAGGCTCGAAGCGCAGGGACTGGTGGTGAGCGAGCCGCGGCGCGGCGGGCGCGTCGCGCCGCTCGACGCGGCAAGTATCATGGAGGTTACGGAAATGCGCGCCACGCTCGAGGCGCTGGCCCTGCGCCACGCCTTGCCGAGGATGATGCAAGAGCACGCAGAAGCGGCGCAGGCGGCGATCGAAAAGGGCGAAGGTTCGGAGGACATCACGGTCTGGGAAGATGCCAACCGGGACTTCCACCGCGCCCTGATCGCGCCCTGCGCCATGCCCCGTCTGCTCGCCGCAATCGACGATCTTCATCGCTCGAGCGCCCGCTTTCTGTTCGCCACATGGCGCAATCTCGACTGGCAGGGCCGGTCCGAGGATGAGCACCGGGAGATCCTCGCCGCGGTCGATGCGCGCGATGCCGGCCGGGCGACGGAGCGGCTCATTCGCCACATCTCTGCCGCCGGCCAGGCGCTGATCGACGCCGTCCAGGTGGCAGACTAGTCGCTTACGCAGATATCGCCCGTGCAGCGGACAGGAGGTATTGTGCCTCCGAACAGACGCATGACGCCGAGGCCTGCGACGATGCCGGCGAGCATGGCGAGGAAGGTCGGCACGGCGTGCGGCGACAGGCCGGGGATGGTGTCGAGGATCAGGGCGTCATTGCCGCCCGGCGCCATGGCCGCGCCGAAACCCATGAGCGCGCCGCCGGTGAAATGGATCGCCGCGCGGCCGGCCTGCGGCCGGCGCAGGGAGAAACTGCCGCGCTGGACCGAAGACACCATCATGCCGGCCAGCACCGCCGCGAACAGACCCCACAGCATGGCGGTCGGGGTCCCGACGAGGCCGGTGACCGTGCGGACCAGAGCGCCGGTGAAGATCCAGGTGCCGAAGATGAAGAACAGGGCGGCGTTGCAGACGCCGATCAGGGCGGCGGCGGTCGAGAGCCGGTAGCGCTCAGCTGCGATGCGCGCGCGTACCGTGCCGGCCGGGCCGTGCGCGCGCGCAATGCGGCTCGCCTCCCACAGCGCCCAGAGCGCGAGGCCCGCGAGCGCAATCGGGAGCCATGACACTCCGGGACCAAACGCAGCGGCGGCCGGCAGCGGTGCCGGCACCACGGCGTTCACCGCGAGCACGATCTCGGCCGTGGCGCCGAACAGCATGCCGAGCAAGGTGGCCGCCATGGCGAGGTCGCCGTCCATCAGCCTGCTCAGTGAGGACACCGCGCAGCCGCGGTTGA
>JBPCWF010000746.1:0-2621 GCA_051009775.1 Hyphomicrobiales bacterium
AGAGCCGAATAGGTTCAAACCATTTTTTGAAGGAATCCGCCGGGTGACCTTGCGCATGGTGCTGCACGAAGCCACACTGATATGCCGCCGATCCCGGTTTCCGGCATTCTGCCCCATCACAGGGAGATCCGTGTCATGAAGCGCACCAAACCCGCAGCCAGCACGTTTCCGGCGCTAATCCTGCTCTCGATGTTGTCGATTTCGATCCCGGGAGAGGCTGCGGCGGCCGATATTGACTGGCACAAATACATGCAGTCGGCGGCCAATGTCTCGGCGATCGCCGCCGCCGTCGCCATGGTCGATGATTGCAGCAAGAAACTGGTGATCGAGGAAACGGTCTCGGAGGCGAGCGTCAGGCTGAGCTTCATGTGCAACGGCACGGAAGACGAGGAGGCCGCCGCCTTCATCGAGTTTCACAAGTTCGGCGATGACGTGCTCGTGCCGAAGAAGTTCGAGTTCGCGGGCTGACGCTCCGGCGCTCCCGCAGGTGATCAGCTGGCCGGCCCGTCCCCGGCTGCGCCCTCGTCCTCCGGCTGCTCCCCGGCCGCGAGACCGAGCGCATGGGCGATCACTTCGGGCTGTTCCGCGCCCATGACCGCGTATTTGTTGGCGACGATGAAACAGGGAACGCCCTGAACACCCATCTCCCGGGCGAGCGCGATTTCCTTCTCGACCAGGTCGGTATCCGCGTCGGAGGCGATGAGGCCGCTCAGAATCTCCATATCCATGCCGACATGCCGGGCCGCCTCAAGCAGGACCTCGTGATCGCCGATATCGGCGCCCTCGATGAAGTAGAGCTTGAACAGATGCTCCACCATCTCATCCTGCAGGCCTGGGGTGAAGGCCCAGCGGATCAGCCGGTGGGCGTTGAGCGTGTTGGGTGACCGCTTGATCCTGTCGAATTCGAAGGGGATGTCTTCCTGCGCGCCGGCATCGACGATCGCCTGGTAGATCTGCTTCGCCCGGTCCGCGCCGCCGAACTTCTTCGCAAGATACTCCTGCCGGTCGACGCCTTCCCTCGGAATGGTCGGGTCGAGCTGGTAGGGCCGCCACTTGACGTCGACCCTGGTATCCGGCGTGAGCTTGAGTGCCTTTTCGAACCGGCGCTTGCCGACATAGCACCACGGGCACATGACGTCGGAGATGATATCAACGGTGATGGGGGCAGAGGTGTCGTCGGCCAAGGCGCGCTCCTTGAGGGCGTTGCGGAATGCGCGCCACTATGGGCGTTCGCCACTCAAAAAGCAAAACGCAGGTGACGTGAACTACGCGCGGAGACTGTTGCGCCCGATGGGCGGCACGCTAACCCAGCTTGGCGCGCATCCGTTCGATCATGGCTTCGGGTCCGGAATCGTTCTCGATCTCGCCGACACTGCAGATGAGGTCGGCGGTGATCGGCCGTTCGATGTCCGGGGCGGTGAGGGCGGTGTGCTTGACCACGCCGGCAATCCGCTTCAGGGCGATCTGGGCGGCTTCCAGTGTGGTGTCGGGCAGGATGATGCAGAAGCGTGCGCCGGAATAGCGTGCCGTCAGATCCTCGCCGCGCACCAGATAACCCATGATCTCGCCGACCTGGCGAATGATGCGGTCACCGACCACATAGCCGAACTCCTTGTTGATCTGCGCAATGTTAGCGATCTCCAGGAAGGCCAGCGAGAACACATCGGCACGCGCCCGAGCGTCCTTGATCATGGCGCGCAGGTGCTCGAGCAGGAAGCCCCGGCTGTAGAGGCCGGTCAGCCCGTCGCTGGTCGCCATGTGTCGGGCTTCCTTGTAGACGCTGCGCAGGGAATCGCGGAACCGCATCTCCTTGATCAGGGAGACGATGCGGGTTTCAAGTTCGCGCGGCCGGACCGGCTTGGCCATGACGTCGGTCACCCCGTCGGAGGCCTCGACCGCCGGGTCGCGGACGGTCTCCGCCGGGGCGAGCAGGACGATCGGGATGTTGTACATGCGCGAGTTGCGCCGCACGACGTCGCAGAATTCGAGATAGGGCTTGGGGTCGCCGTCCAGATCGACGATCACCGTGTCGAACTGCCGCCGCGCCATGTAGTCGAGCGCGGTCGATGGCGACAGGGCGCCGACAAGCGCCGCATGGGGCGACAGGCACTGTTCGATGACGGGGAAGCTCTCGGTCGCGCCAATCACCAGCACGGTTGCGTCCGCCACCTGCTTGGGCGGCGCGGCGATGGGCGGGGCGTCGACGCCGTATTTGGCCGACGTGTTCAGGCGCCGCACCAGTTCCTCGTGCATGGTGCTCAACCGCACCAGTGCCGTGACCCGGCCGCAGATCTGCCGGCTGTTGACCGGGCCGACGATCAGATCGTCGACAGGGGCGTTGCGGATGTCCTCGCTGGCCTGCGCCGAGCAACTGGCCTCGTCGCCGACCGCGATCACCGGCAGGCTCGAAAGCGTCTGGTCGTGTTTCAGGGTGCGCGCGAAGGCGACGAAGCGTTCGGTGCTCTCGGTTTCGCGCCGGTTGAGGAGATCGAGAACCACGATGTCGGGCCGGTCGACCCCGGTGCAGGCGGCGGTCCCGGCATCGAGCGAGCTTTCGACGCTGATGAAACCCTGGCCCCGCAGCACCTCCGATATGCCGCTTTCGCTCCCGGCCGCGTCCT
>JBPCWF010000747.1:0-3069 GCA_051009775.1 Hyphomicrobiales bacterium
CTTCTACATCAAGAATTCGCATCGCGGTGTGATCGAGGGTCTCAACGAGTTCATCGCCGAATATGTCAGCGAGGAAGCCATGGGCCCGGACGGCTATCTGTCCGAGCGCGGCCTTGTGATCCTTCCCGATGCCGAGCGTGGCGAAGTCCAGAAGGCGGCGACCGACGCAGGCGGCATGACACGCTACACGAACTGAGTGCTCCCCAAGCTCCGCCGGTGATCGCAGCTATTGCGGCGGCGGTCACCGGCCTTCTCGGGTCAGAAACATGATTTTCTATCTGTTTTGCGCCATTTTCGCACTCACCGCCGCGAGCTACATGCTCGGCCGGCGCCGTGCCGTGAATCTCGCTGATTTCGACGCTCTGACCCTCCATTCGCGGCCCAGCTACCACGGTGCTTTCGTTGCCGTGTGGGCCGGGTTGCCGTCCCTCATCCTTGTCCTCCTGTGGCTCCTGTTCCAGGGACCGGTGGTCGACAGCCTCTTGGTGGCAAGTCTGCCTGACAGCCGGATTGCCGATCTCGACGGCGCCCGGATCGATCTGCTCGTGAGCGAGATCAAGGCGATCGCGCGGGGCCGGGTGTTCGGTGAGCCCGACGAACATGTGATCGCCGCCGCCGAACGCTACGCTTCGTGGCAGCAGATCGCCCGCTGGGCGATGGTGGCCTCGGCCATCGCTCTGCTTCTGTTCGGCGCCGCGACGGCCCGCCGCCGCCTTTCGACCAGGTTCCGGGCCCGCCAGGGCGTCGAGCGGGTCATGGACGGCCTGATGATCTTCTGCTCGCTGGTCGCCATCCTGACCACCGTGGGCATTGTCTCGTCGCTCCTGTTCGAGGCCTATCGCTTCTTTCAGCATGTGCCCGTGACCGAGTTCTTTTTTGGGCTCAGGTGGGAGCCGCAAATCGCGATCCGCGAGGACCAGGTGGCCGGCCAGGGCGCGTTCGGCGCCGTCCCGGTGTTTGCCGGCACGCTCCTGATTGCGGTCATCGCCATGCTGGTCGCGGTGCCGGTCGGTCTCTTGTCGGCGGTCTATCTGGCGGAGTATGCAAGCTCCAGGTTCCGCGCCGTCATCAAACCAATTCTCGAAATCCTCGCCGGTATTCCGACCGTGGTCTATGGCTTCTTCGCGGTTCTCACCGTGGCTCCCGCCATGCGCCAGTTCGGCGCCACGATCGGGTTAGAGGTCGCGCCCAACAGTGCGCTGACCGCCGGTGCGGTGATGGGCATCATGATCATTCCGTTCGTCTCGTCCCTGTCCGACGACGCGCTCAACGCGGTGCCGCAATCCATGCGCGAAGGCTCCTACGGGCTCGGCGCGACCAAGGCGGAGACCATCCTGCAGGTCCTGCTGCCGGCCGCGCTGCCGGGCATCATGGGCGGCGTTCTGCTCGCGGCGAGCCGGGCGATCGGCGAGACCATGATCGTGGTCATGGCGGCCGGTCTGATCGCCAACATGACCGCCAATCCCCTGGAGGGAGTCACAACGGTGACCGTTCAGATCGTGTCTCTGCTGATCGGCGATACCGCATTCGACAGTCCGAAGACGCTCGCGGCCTTCGCGCTCGGCCTCGTGCTGTTCGTCGCGACCCTCTGTCTCAATGTCGTCGCCCTGCGCATCGTGCAGAAATACCGCGAAAGATATGAGTGATCTGCCTGTCGTGAACCGTGATCTGACCATAGACTGGACGTCCGAGACCACCGCGCGGCGCATTGCGCGCCGCTACCGGACGGAGCGCCGGCTGAAGCTCCTCGGTCTGTCCGCCATCGGCGCGGCACTCCTGCTGCTCGGCGTGCTGGTGGGTTCCCTGATAGCCACAGGCCACAGCGCCTTCGTGCAGTCGCATGTCGATGTGCAGGTGTTCCTCGATCCCGGCAAGATCGATGCGGAAGATCCGTTCAAGGGCAATTACCGGGCCATCGTGCGCGATGGGTTCCTCAAGATCCTGACCGGCGTCGAGGGCCGCCGCGATCAACGCAAGGCCGCGTCCATGCTGTCCAGGGGGGCGACCCTGCAAGTGCGCGATGCGGTCGTGGACGACCCCTCGTTGATCGGCAAGACGGTGACCTTCGCGTTCCCCTTTGCTGATCCGCTCGACCAGTTCCACAAGGGCGTCACCCCGCGAGACGTGCCGGAGAACCAGCGCCGCGTCAGCGACAAGGAGATCGCCTGGTACGATCAACTGGCGGCGATGGGTTTGATATCGAAGCCCGTGAACTGGCGCATGCTGTTTGCCGCCGACAGCCGTTTCCCCGAGCTTGCGGGCCTGGCCGGCGCCATCATGGGCTCATTCTACGCGCTTCTGGTCTGTTTCCTCATCAGCTTCCCCATGGGCATCGCGGCCGCCGTTTATCTTGAGGAATTCGCGCCGAAGAACAAATGGACCGACCTGATCGAAGTCAACATCAACAATCTGGCCGCCGTGCCGTCCGTGGTGTTCGGCCTGCTCGGTCTGGCGGTGTTTCTCCAGGTCTTCGGCTTGCCTCGCTCGGCGCCGCTGGTCGGCGGTATGACGCTCTCGCTTATGACACTGCCGACGATCATCATCGCCACGCGCGCCTCGCTCAAGGCGGTTCCGCCGTCGATCCGCGAGGCCGCGCTTGGGGTCGGCGCGTCGAAACACCAGGTTATGCTGCATCATGTGGTGCCCCTGGCCATGCCGGGCATCCTGACCGGCACGATCATCGGCCTGGCGCAGGCGCTCGGAGAGACCGCGCCGCTCCTGCTGATCGGGATGAACGCTTTCATCACCAGTACGTCCGGCGGGATCCTCGACCCGGCAACGTCTCTGCCGACACAGATCTTCATCTGGGCGGACAGTCCCGAGCGCGGTTTTGTCGCCAAAACCTCGGCGGCGATCCTGGTCCTGCTCGGCTTTCTCGTGGTCATGAATGGGCTTGCGGTGTTCATGCGCAGGCGGTTTGAACGGAAATGGTAGCGAAGGGTAGCGGGACAATGGCGATAGCGGTGCAAGTTGCAGAGCAGTTCACGGCAGCGGCAGACGCCGTGCAGGACAACGTCGCGCTCAAGATGGAAGGCAGAGGCGTCGATGTCTTCTATGGCAGTAAACAGG
>JBPCWF010000748.1:0-14263 GCA_051009775.1 Hyphomicrobiales bacterium
CTGGTCACCGGCCTGATCACGGAAGCGGGCGTCGCCGAGGCATCCACCGGCGGATTGGCCGAGCTGTTCCCGGACAGTGCCGGGGACGGATCCTGAGCAGGAAGTTCGCAGGAGGATCGTCATGCAGTTCATCGTGATCGAACATTTCCGCGACGGCAATCCGCGGCCGGCCTATCGCCGGTTCGCCGAAGAGGGGCGTCACTGCCCGGACGGCATGGAGGTGCTCAACAGCTGGGTCGATGTCGGCTTCGGGCGCTGTTTCATGCTGATCGAATGCGACGATGCCGCTCTGATCCAGAAATGGTCGGCCGCCTGGTCGGACCTGGTCCATATCGAGATCGTGCCCGTGGTGTCCAGTAAGGACGCGGCCGAAGCGTTGGCGCCGTTCATAGGCGGGGCGTGAACGGCCCTGCGCTCGCCTGTGCAGGCTCGCCCCGGACATGATCCGCGGCCCGGCACAGCGGCCACGAACCTGAACCATGTCCCAAAACTATAGTGCCGCAGGGCCAATTCGGCCTTACCATGACCCCGCTCCGGAGTTATCCTCACGACCGCACACGCATGTGTCGAAGCGGCTCCGGGCGGGTTGGTTGCTTCACGCTTCGCTTTAACAATAATGGTCGGCGACCGGCCCGTCGCACGCCTTGCGGCGAAACCCCGTGTGAAGTTGGAGGTGAACATGTCAGCTGGCGATCGCATCTACAATGCCGCGACCGACATGATCGACCGGAATGTCGACGAAGGTCGTGGCGGCAAGCTCGCCGTCATAGACGACGCCGGCAGTTACACTTACGGCGACCTCGCGGCCCGCGTGAACCGCGCGGCCAACGCGCTCCAGAGCCTCGAGCTCGACCGCGAGAACCGCATCGCGCTGATAATGCTCGACACGATCGACTATCCGTCCGTGTTCTGGGGCGCGATCAAGGCCGGCATCATCCCCGTCGCCCTCAACACGCTTCTGACGACAGCGCAGTACAAGGACATTCTCAACGACTGCCGCGCCAAGGTTCTGTTCGTCTCGCACGCTCTCCTGCCCACGCTGGAGCCCATACTGGACGATCTCGACTTCCTGCGCCGGGTGGTGGTGACCGGAGGCGATGCCGGCAGCCATACCGCCTATGACGATCTCGCCGCGGCAGCGTCCGACAGCTTCGATGCCGCCGGCACCTGTGCCGACGAGGTCGCCTTCTGGCTCTATTCATCCGGCTCCACCGGCATGCCCAAGGGCGTCCTGCACCGCCATACCAGTCTCATGGCCACCGCCGACACATATGGCCGCCACGTGCTCGAGATCAGCCAAGACGACGTGGTGTTCTCCGCCGCGAAGCTTTTCTTTGCCTATGGCCTCGGCAACTCCATGTCCTTTCCGTTTTCGGTCGGCGCGACGGTGGTTCTGATGGCCGAACGGCCGACGCCTGCAAGCGTCATGCAGCGGCTGCGCGACCACAACCCGACCATCTATTTCGGCGTGCCGACGCTCTATGGCGCCATGCTGGCGGACCCGGAATGTGTGCCCGCGAACGGGTCCACGAACCTCAGGCGCTGCATCTCTGCCGGCGAAGCGCTGCCCGACGACATCGCACGGCGCTGGCAGGAGCGGTTCGGCATCGAGATCCTCGACGGCATCGGATCGACCGAACTGCTCCACATCTTCCTCAGCAACCAGGCGGGCAAGGTGCGGGCCAACTCTACCGGCCTCGCGGTGCCGGGCTACACCCTGCGCGTTGTCGACGAGGACGGCGATGACGTGCCGGACGGCGAGATCGGCGAATTGATCGTGGACGCGCCATCGGCGGCGGACGGCTATTGGAACCGGCGCGAGAAGTCCCGCAACACCTTCGCCGGCAGATGGACCTGGACCGGCGACAAATACATCCGCGACGAGGACGGCTATTACCGTTGCTGCGGCCGCTCCGACGACATGTTCAAGGTGTCAGGCATCTGGGTCTCGCCGTTCGAGGTCGAAGCCGCCCTGCTGGCCCATGACAGCGTGCTCGAGGCGGCGGTGGTTCCGCATCCGGACGAAGAAAACCTTCTGAAGCCCCGCGCCTTCGTCGTTTTTTCCGAAGGCGTCGACTACGACGACAGCCTGTTCGAGGAGCTGAAGGAGCACGTCAAGACGCAGATCGGTCCATGGAAGTATCCGCGCTGGATCATGCCGCGCACCGAGCTGCCGAAGACCGCGACCGGCAAGATCCAACGCTTTAAACTGGTCGAGTAGGCGCACCGCTCATGTCGGCGCCCGCAGCGACCGGTTTCATGGAGATCGACCGCGTCCGTCTCGAATATGTGTGGCATGGGCCGCCACCCGAAGCGCAACCGACCATCGTGCTGATGCATGAGGGTCTCGGTTGCGTTGCCGCCTGGCGCGACTTTCCGCGCGCGCTCGCGGACGCCACCGGATGCGGCGTGCTCGCCTATTCGCGCCAGGGGTACGGCGCCTCCGATCCGGTGCCGCGGCCGGTCAGCCACATGCATGACGAAGCGGAGCAGGTGCTCCCGAAGGTCATCGATCATTGGGGACTGAAGAAGGTCTTTCTGGTCGGCCATAGCGACGGTGCGTCCATAGCGGCGATCTATGCGGGCGGGGTTCAGGACCACCGGGTACGCGGCCTGGTTCTGATGACACCGCACTTCTTCAACGAGGAGGCCTGCATTGCCGGCGTGACGAGGACCAAGACGGCCTACGAGTCGGGCGATCTGAAACAAAAGCTCGCCCGCCATCACGGCAGCAATGTCGATCTTGCCTTTTGCGGCTGGAGCGAGGCCTGGCTCGATCCCGGCTTCCGCGACTGGAGCATCGTGGACAGGCTGCAATATATCCGGATCCCCGTTGTGCTGATCTGGTGCGCCAAGGACCCTTACGCCTCTCTCGATCAGGTCGAAGCCGCGCGCGAGGCCTGCACCTGCCCGCTCGAAGTGGTGGTTCTGGAAGACGGCAT
The DNA here is from genome assembly GCA_051009775.1 of Hyphomicrobiales bacterium. Classification (GTDB taxonomy): domain Bacteria; phylum Pseudomonadota; class Alphaproteobacteria; order Rhizobiales; family JAJFHB01; genus JBPCWF01. The sequence continues at coordinate 2,943 of JBPCWF010000748.1, forward strand.
TCACTGGCCATTTCGCGAGGAGTCGGACCGGACGCTCGACGCGGTCAACAGCTTCATTTCCCGCATGATGATCATGCATGGCGAGACCGTTTCGCCATAACGCCGCCGGGTCCCCGGGAGAAAACAAATGGGCAACTGCTACGCGATCGAAGACCTCATACCCGTTGTGGATCCCACAGCCTACGTCCATCCCACCGCGGTTCTGATCGGCGACGTGGTCGTCGGCCCGCGGTGCTATGTGGGTCCCGCCGCCTGCCTGCGCGGGGATTTCGGCCGCATCACTTTGCGCGAAGGGTCGAACGTCCAGGACACCTGCGTCATGCACGGCTTTCCGGACAGCGACACAATAATCGAGGAAGACGGCCATATCGGACACGGCTCGGTGGTGCACGGTGCCCATATCGGGCGCGACGCGCTGGTCGGCATGAACGCGGTGATCATGGACCGTTCGGAGATCGGCGAGTCCGCCATCATCGGCGCCATGGCCTTCCTGCCCGAGGGCACGGTGATACCGCCGCGCTCACTTGCGATGGGCATCCCGGCCCGGGCGATCCGCGAGCTGACGGAACAGGAAATCGCCTGGAAGAGGACGGGAACACGGGAGTATCAGAACCTGGCAGTGCGCAGCCTGGACAGCCAGCGCCCGGTCGAACCGCTCACCGCGCCCCAGCCCGACCGCCCGCGCTTCACCGGAGGCGGCAGTGTCACCCTGGGCGTGACCAAGCAGACGACGTCTTAGAGCATCGTTCCTTCATATGGGATCAGTTGAAGGAACGATGCTCTAAGACGTGAACGCCTGCAGTCCGGTTTGCGCGCGGCCGAGGATCAGCGCATGGACGTCATGCGTGCCCTCATAGGTGTTCACGGTCTCGAGGTTCACCATGTGGCGCATGACGTGATACTCGTCGGAAATGCCGTTGCCGCCGTGCATGTCGCGGGCGGCCCGCGCAATCTCCAGTGCCTTGCCGCAGTTGTTGCGCTTGATCAGTGAAATGGCTTCCGGCGCCAGCTGACCGGCTTCGAACAGCCGACCCGCCTGCAGGCAGGCCTGCAGACCGAGGGTGATCTCGGTCTGCATGTCGGCGAGTTTCTTCTGGATCAGCTGGTTGGCCGCCAGGGGGCGGCCGAACTGCGTGCGCTCGAGCGTATATTGCCGTGCTGCGTGCCAGCAGAATTCGGCGGCCCCCATAGCGCCCCAGGCGATGCCGAAGCGGGCCCGGTTGAGGCAGCCGAAGGGTCCGGCAAGGCCGGTCACGTTGGGCAGCAGATTTTCCGCCGGCACGAAGACGTCGTCCATGGTGATTTCACCGGTCACCGAGGCGCGCAGACTGAGCTTGCCCTCTATCCTGGATGCGCTCAGCCCTTCCATCCCTTTTTCAAGCACGAACCCGCGGATCACATCGTCATCGGTCTTGGCCCAGACCACGAACACATCGGCAATCGGCGAGTTGGTGATCCACATCTTGGCGCCGGTCATGCGGAAGCCGCCGCCGACCGACCTCGCCCGGGTCACCATGGCGCCGGCATCGGAGCCGTGATCCGGCTCGGTGAGCCCGAAGCAGCCGACCCACTCGCCGCTGGCGAGCCGGGGCAGATACTTCATACGCTGCTCTTCGGTGCCATAGGCATAGATCGGGTGCATGACGAGCGAGCTCTGCACGCTCATGGCCGAGCGGTAGCAGGAATCGACCCGCTCCATCTCCCGGGCCACCAGGCCGTAGACCACGTAGCCGGCATTGGCGCAGCCGTATTTCTCCGGCAGTGTCGGCCCCAGAAGTCCGAGCTCGCCGAGCTCGGTGATGATGTCGCGGTCGAATTCCTCGTTCCGCGTCGCCATCAGAATCCGGGGCATTAGCTTTTCCTGACAATAGGTGCGCGCCTGATCGCGGATCATCCGCTCGTCTTCGGTAAGCAGGCCTTCCAGGAGCAGCGGATCGTCCCATTGGAACGCGCCGTATTTGTTGGCCGGCACGGTTTCGACCTTCTTGGGCAGAACCATTTCGTTCATCTCGATCTCCCGGTGTGATCCGCAGGGCGCGCCGCGCAGTGACGGCGCGGCTGTGGTTAGCCGCCCGGCTCCGGTGCGGCGTCAGCTTCATGTTTGGCGTGGTCGGCCGCTTCCAGGTCGCCCAGAGCGGCGAGCACCTCGGCATAGGCCTGCCAGTTCCGTTTGCTGCTCGGGCGTTTCATCACCCGTTCCGACAGGAGGCTGCGGGCGACCGGCAACCTGCCGCCTTTCTTGGCGGCGTCGCAGATAAGTTGCGCAAACAGGTCGCGCTGCGCATGGCTGCCGCCGATCGGCGCAAGCTCGTTGCGCAATGGCCAGAGCAGGTCGCACGCCGCGTCATAGTCGCCGGTCTCATAGGCGACGATCCCCTCGCACAGCGGAATGAGCGTGCTTGCGGTCGCCTCGGCGCGCCAGCCCTCCCCTTCCGCAGCGAACCGTGCCATCGATTCGATATGGCGGCGCGCCACCTCGGTTCGGCCATCCGCCGCGAGCGCAAGGCAGAAATGGGCGTCCCGGAAGGGCAGCATATGGTCATGAATACGGGTCTCCGCATGTTCCGCCAGAGTGTCCCAGCGGTCCCCGATGTCGACGCCGCACATCTGGATGCGCTTGAGCAGCCCCGCCTGGTTGGACACGTCGACATAAGTTTCGGAGTTCACCGAGCTCAGTTCATTGTCGTAGAGCTCCAGTGCCCGGTCATAGTCGGCCTGCGCCAGTTGAAAAAGCGCAGCGTGCCACCAGACATGGGCCTTGAACGGGTTCTTCTTGGCCCAATCGTCCGGCGAGTAGTCGAGCCATTCGACGCCTTCTTCGGAGCGCCCCTGCATTTCAAGCACATGTGCGACTGAGTGAACGGCCCAGAGGTCTTCGGGGTTGCGCTCCGCCGCTTCGCGCCCCCAGCGCTCCGCCGCGTCATATTCGCCGCATTCCTCGAGCGCATAGGCATACATGCCCTGCACGTAGGAATAGCCCGCGTCCGTCTCGTCCCAGGCTCCCATCACGCCGGCCACCACGGACCGCAGCACGTGGCTGCGTCCGGTGTAGAAAGTCATTGTGTGATGGAGCTTTAGCGCAAGAAGATCATGCGGCGCTTCGGTCAGGATTTCCTCCCAGCGCCGGCACGCCCTCATGATGTCGCCGGCAGCCCAGGCCTCCAGGGCCTTAACGTGCAGCTCCTCACGGTGGGTGGCAGCGCCCAGATGGGGCGCAATGCCGTCCAGCGTCTGTTGCACCTTGGGCAGAATCGCCCTGTTTTCCAGCATCATGAGAAAGTACCCGCGGAAACACAGGGCAAGAACGAATTCCGGGTCTGCCGCGAGCGCCGCCTTGACCTCGCCGGAGGCGGTCGTGCGGTAGTTGAGATAATCCGTGACCGCCTGATCCAGGTGCCGTGCGGCGTCCGCGCTCGACGTGGTGAGCGGCAGCCCTCTGGAATCTGCCTGCATGTTCATTCCTCCCCTGCTGCCCGGAGGCACATTGCTATGCGGTGCCCGGCAGCACACCCAGCCCGATCAGCACGCGTTCAGGTGTCGCCGGGAAGCTGTGGATGTCGCCGCCCTGGCGGCTGAGTGCATCGGCCACCGCACAGGCAACCGCGCCCACCGCACCGATGATCGACCCCTCGCCGCAGCCCTTGAAGCCGCCGAGCGCACCGGAGGGCGTGTTGGCATGGTGGAGCTCGATGCGCGGGATCTCCAAGGCGGACGGCACCAGATAGTCCGCCAGGGTCACCGAACGGGGCTGGCCGGTCTCGTCGTAGACCAGCTCCTCCAGCAGCGCCTCGCCGATCCCCTGGGCAATGCCGCCGATGATCTGGCCCTCGACCACCGCCGGATTGATGATCGTGCCGACATCCTCCGCCGCCACGTAGCGCACGATCTCCACGTCGCCGGTCTGCGGGTCGACATCCACGACCACGATATGGGCGCCGGCGGCGAAACTGCCGTATTTCGGGTCGTAAAAGGCGGTCACTTCAAAGCCCGGATTAAGTTCCGGCGGGATGTCCTTGGCGGAGAAGTAACTGTGTTCCGCCATCTCCGCCAGTTTCATGCGCTTGGACCGGTCGACCGTCTGCACCACGCTGTCGACGATCGTGAGATCCTCGGCCGGCACACCCATGAGATGTGCCGCAAGCGCCAGGATGCGGCGGCGCATCTCCACCGCCGCCTGCATGACGGCCCCGCCGCCGAAGACGGCGGTGCGCGACGCGAACGTCCCAAATCCGTATGGTGCCATGGCGGTGTCGTTTGTAACGCTCGCGATGTCTTCGAGCCGGATGCCCAGTTCGTCCGCCGCCACCTGGCGCATTGCCGTGATGATCCGCTGGCCCTGCGACGGCAGCGCCGCCGCGATGGTCAGCACGCCGCTGGTTTCAAGCCGCAGCGTGACCGCGTCGCGCCCGGGCTGCAGCAGCGTTCCGGGACCCACCGCCGTGCTGGTGCCGAGACCGGTGAGCTCGGCGAAACAGCTCACCCCGATGCCGCGCAGCTTGCCGTTCGCCGGCGCGTTACGCTGCTCTGCCCGCAGCTTGTCATACTGCGCCTTTGCGGTGGAAAGCGTCAGGCAGGGAACATAATTGACATGATCGTGCACCAGGTTGTTGCCGTTGCGGTAAGGCATGTCCTTGGACGCGATAAGATTGCGCATGCGCAGCTCGACCGGGTCCATGTCGAGCCGCCGCGCCACCTCGTCGAGGAGCAGCTCGAGCGAGGCCGACGCCGATGGGCGGCCCACTGCCCGGTAGGGCCCGACCGGTGTCTTGTTGGTGGCCACGCCGCGCGTCCTGTAGCGCAGGGCCTCGATCTTGTAGGGGCCCGGCATCAGCCCGCCCGTCTGCAAGGGCTCCATGCCTGCCGACCAGAGATAAGTGGAATAGGCGCCGACATCGACCCACACGTCGGAGCTGAGCGCCCGGATGCGCCCGTCCGCGTCGACCGCGATCGAAACCTCGATGTACTGGTCGCGGGCATGGGTTGAGGCGACCATATTCTCCAGCCGGTCTTCCACCCATTTCACCGGCCGGCGCAGGTCGAGTGCGAGATAGGCGCAAACGAACTCCTCCGGATATATCGACGCCTTCTGGCCGAACCCGCCGCCGGTGTGCGGCGCGATCACCCGAACCTCGGTTTCCGCCATGCGCAAATGCTTGGCGATGTAGTGGCGCACCACATAGGGGAGCTGGTGGCTCATCCACAGGGTGAGCGTGAACGTGCTCTCGCGGAACGCGGCGACGCAGCCGCGGCCTTCGAGACAGAGCGCCTGTTTGCGGCCGAGCCTGAATTCCCGTTTGACGGTGAGATGCGCGTTGGCGAAGACCTCGTCCACATCGCCACGCTCGTAATCCCGGCGGATGAGGTAATTGTTGGCGCACGTGTCGTGCACCAGCGGCGAGTCATCGCGCTCTCCCAGGCGCGGATCGGTCACCGCCGGCAGCGGCTCGTAGTCCACGTCGATCAGCTCTACGGCGTCCTCTGCCGTGGCCCGGTCTTCGGCCACCACCGCGCACACCGCCTCACCGCAGAACCTGACCTTGTCGACGGCAAGCCAATGCTGGATCGACTCGCCGCCGGAGAACCGGTTGGGCATGCTCTTGAACGGATCGACCTTGCCGCGCAGGTCCTCACCGGCGAGCACCTTGACGACGCCCGGCAGCGCCCGCGCCCGTGAGGCGTCGATGGAGACAAGCTTTGCGTGGGCATGTTGGCTGCGCAGGAAGGCCACGTGGAACATGCCCGCAAGCCGGATGTCGTTGAGGAAGCGGCCGTCGCCCTCGACCAGCGGGATCGCCTCGTCGGGGAGCACCGAGGTGCCGACGGCCTTGACGTTGGCGAAGCGCGAATCGGACATTGCTCACTCCCTGCCGGCCATCGCCATCACCGCGTTGACGATCGCCTGATAGCCGGTGCAGCGACACAGATTGCCGGACAGCGCCTCACGCACCTCCTGCTCCGTCGGATTGGGGTTTTCTTCCAGAAACTCGATGGCCGTGATCAGAAAACCGGGCGTGCAATAGCCGCACTGAAGGGCGAAGTTCTCGTGAAACGCCTGCTGGATCGGGTGCAACGTGCCGTCTTCCGACCTCAGGCCTTCGATCGTCATGATCTCCGCGCCGTCCGCCTGGACTGCAAGGGTCAGACAGGAGCGCACGCTGCGCCCGTTCATGGCAACGGTGCAGGCGCCGCACACGCCGTGCTCGCAGCCCAGATGCGTGCCCGTGTAGTGCAGGTCCTCGCGGATGAAGTCGGCCAGCGATCGGCGCACGGAGACGGTCTTCTCGTACGCCGTGCCGTTGACCGTAACCTGAATTGTTTTCTCCCGAGCCACCCCGCTCTCCTTAAGTCCGCGCCGCGGCCTGTTCCAGCGCCCGCACCGCCATGACGCCGGCCAGATGACGACGGTAGGACGACGAGGCATGCACGTCTTCGGTCGGGACGACCACTTTGCGGACTTCCTCGGCCGCGGCGGCGAACGCATTCGCGCCCATCGGCGAACCGACCATCGCCGCTTCCGCCGCGCGGGCCCGGAACGGACCGCCGCCCATACCTATGATCGTGACGCGCGCGCTCTGGCAGATGCCGTCTTTGTGCGTCAGCATGACGGCCGCCCCCGCGATGGCAAAGTCGCCCAGTCGCCTGGCGAATTCCACGAAGCCAAAAACGGCGCCTGGCTGCGGGCGCGGATAGCGCACTTCAACGACCATTTCACCCGGCTCGAGGGTGGTCGACATGGCGCCGTCGAAAAACTCCTCGGCCGGGATTTCCCTTCGTCGCTCTTCGCTCGCAGCGACAACGGTACCGCCGAGCGTCACGAGCAGGCTCGGATGCTCCGCCGCCGGATCGTTATGGGATATGGAGCCGCACACCGTACCCCGGTTGCGGATGGTGGGATGCGCGATCTGGGTCGTGGCTTCCGCCAGGAGAGGCCAGCCCTCACGGACGGACGGATCGCGCAGCAGATCCACATGCCGCACCAGGGCGCCCAGTCTCAGCGTGTCCGCTCCCGCATCCAGAGTGTCCAAGGCTTCGATACGGTTGATGTCGACCAGGACGGAGGGGCTCAGGATGCGCATGTTGAGCATCGGCATCAGGCTTTGACCGCCCGCCAGCACGCGGCCGTCGACCCCCGCATCGTCCAGAAGCATCAGGGCTTCGTCCAGATTGTCCGGTGCGTGGTAATCGAACCAGGCCGGTTTCATAAGCCTTGCGACCTCACCGCGGCGGAGCGATCTGCCCGGGCCAACCATCGACCGCGCCATGCTTCAAGCAACAAGGCGATCCCTCTCATACTATTGCTCCTTACTATGTAAGAGCATTACTATTGTCAAGACAACGCGGCCTCCGGTGCGTCCCGCGGCGTCGGGCGCGAAATCGCGCTCGGACTGGCCGCGGAAGGTGCGGCGGTCGCATCATCGCGGTGGTCGGCGATTCCTCCCGTGTCGGCAAGGCCGGACTTTCGATTGTCGGCGCATCGCGGGCGGCGGCTCGGACAGGCGGAAGACGTAGCTCCCATGGTCACGCTTCTGGCGTCGCCGCATGGCAGCTGGATCACGGGCCAGGTGATCAGCGTCAGCGGCGGCTACTGCATGGTGTAGAGGCCGCGCCGGGGATCAGTCCTTTGCACGGGCGCCGCCGCCCGCCTCTGCCGCGGGAATGTCCGGAGCTTCGGGGTCGAGCCCGCAGAACTCGGCCAGCTCCTGTTCCATGGCCCGGTACTGCGCCACTTTGAGACGCAGCGACAACAGCTGAAAGCGCCTCGCCTCATGCTTTCGGCCGGGATGCGCGGTCACCCGGGCCTCGGTCGCCTCCAGGAACGCACGCTCCTGCCGGATCCTCTCGAGATAGGATTCAAGCTCGCGCATGACGATCTTCTTGCTGGCGAAGTTGCCGAAAAAGATTCTGAGCAGCACCTCGTCCCGTGTCACCGAGGCACGGATCGGCTCGTTCATGAAGTCCTGCAGGGCGGCACGGCCTTCGGGCGTGATGGTGTGGATCTGCTTCTCTGGCCGGCCCTTCTGCGGCAGCGACACGGAGGTGATGTAACCCTCCTCGCGCAGCTTGCGCAGCGTGCTGTAGATCTGCGGGCCGGTCGCGTTCCAGATGAAATAGGTCGAACGCTCGATGGTCCGTTTCAGATCATAACCCGACGCCGATTCGAGGGCGAGCAATCCAAGAAGTGTGAATCTGAGGGACATACGGTCTGAGTTCTCAAGCTATATCCGCAAAGGCGATTGCGGCCGGGACAACGCTCTATAGCTTCCGGGCGGCCGGTTATGCAAACCGCAACCCGGTTGATCTCTGTCAAACGCCGACGCATGGGCGCCGCTAGACTGGGCTCCAGCAACGCGAACCGAGCCGACATACCGGCGCAGATCGAACAGGACACATCACCCATGCATGCGGTCGACATCATGACCTCCCCCGTAATCACCGCGGGGCCCAATGCCAACATTCTCGACATCGTAAAACTCATGCTCGACAACCGGATCAGCGCGGTCCCGATCGTCGGCCGCGACGGCAGCCTGCTCGGCCTGGTCAGCGAGGGAGACCTTATTCGCAGATCCGAGATCGGCGCGCGCGACTACTCCTCCTGGTGGCTCTCCGCCATCGGCGGCACCATCACCCTGGCGGAGGATTTCGTCAAATCCCACGGTGTCAGGGCGTCCGAGATCATGACCGAGAAGGTGATCACCGTTCAGGAAAGCGCGCGGCTCTGGCAGATCGCCGAAACCCTGGAGAAGAACAAGATCAAGCGCGTGCCGGTCATGCGCGACGGCCAGGTTGCCGGCATTGTCAGCCGGGCGAACCTCCTGCAGGCGCTTGCCGCCCAGCGCGAAAAACAGATGGAAGCGCCGTCACGGGACGACCGCATGGTCCGCGAAGAGCTGCTGAAGCTGCTCGAGGGCGAGCGCTGGTCGGATCTGTCTCACCTCAACGTCGTCGTGCTTGACGGGGTGGTTCACTATTGGGGGCTGGTCCATTCCGGCGCCGAACGCGATGCCCTGAAAGCGGCCGCCGAGAGCGTTGCCGGCGTCAGCGACGTGATTGACCACACCCACACCAGCGTGACGCTGATCGGTGTGCCCTGAGCGCCCCGGGTCAGGTCCGGGATGACGTCCGAGGGACCACCTCGCCACAGAGGAGCCGTTTCGGCGGCTATTTTTCCGACCGGCGCAGCTCCGGATGCAGGCTCTTGCCGATGATATGCTCGGATTTGCCGATCACATGGGAACTCGCGCCCACGATCAGGGGATCCGGGCCGCGCACCAGATGCTTGTTCTTGTTCGGATAAGGCAGAGATGACAGGAAATGCTGCATGCAGTTGAGCCGCGCGCGTTTTTTATCGTCCGACTTGACCACGATCCACGGCGCGTCGGCTGTGTCGGTGTAGAAGAACATCGCCTCCTTCGCTTCGGTGTAGTCGTCCCACTTGTCGAGCGAGGCCCGATCGACCGGTGACAGCTTCCACATCTTCAATGGATCGGTTTCGCGTGACTTGAACCGCCGCAACTGCTCTTGGCGCGTGACCGAGAACCAGTATTTGTAAAGATGGATGCCGCTGCGCACGAACATCCGCTCGAGCTCGGGGCACTCACGCATGAACTCCAGGTAATCACCCGGCGAACAGAACCCCATAACCCGCTCGACCCCGGCCCGGTTGTACCAGGACCGGTCGAACAGCACGATCTCGCCGGCCGCCGGAAGATGCTCGATATAGCGTTTGAAGAACCATTGGGTCTTCTCACGCTCGCTCGGCTTCGCCAGCGCAACGACCCGCGCGCCGCGCGGATTGAGGTGTTCGGTGAAGCGCTTGATCGTCCCGCCCTTGCCGGCCGCGTCGCGCCCTTCGAACAGGATAATAATCCGCTGCCCGGTTTCCTCGACCCAGTTCTGCAGCTTGAGCAGCTCGACCTGAAGCTCGGCCTTGTGCTTCTCGTAGGCCGGCCGGCGGAGCTTTTCCTTGTAAGGATAATCGCCGCTCTCGAAGGCGCGCCGGATCGCCTCCGGATCATGGCGCATCTCCGCAAGCCGGTGCCGCGGATTGACCTTGCCGCTCTCGGCTGCACCGTTCGCCGGGGCATCTGGATCGGTATCGGCCTCCGCGGCCTGCACTTTGGTGACGTTGTCGCTGTCCGTTGCGCTCTGCGCGCCTGCTTTTTGTGTCATGGATCGGTTCCCGCCGGTTACATAGATCGGTGCGAACCTTATGAAATTCGTGATCGAACGACCTTGATCGAAATCAAAGTCGAGACCGCCGCCGGCAGTCCGCCGGGCTGGATAGCGCCCGCAAAACCCGCTATCGGTAGGGCGCGCTCCCGCCACCAGGATATCCGGCCACATCCATGCCAGCATCGAACGACCACGCAGCACCCTTTACCTATCGCCGGGAGATCTTCTGGGGCGATACCGACACCGCGCAGATCGTCTATACCGGCCGTTTCGCCGATTTCATGCTCGAAGCCGTGGAATCGTGGATGCGCGCCTATCTCGGAACCGACTGGTTCAAGCAGACCGTCGATGAAGGCCGCGGCGGGCCGATCGTCCACCTGGAGATCGACTTCATGTCGCCCCTCACGCCCAAAGACGGGTTGGAAGTCGATGTTTTCATTGAGGATTTCGGCACAGCCGCAATCACATACCTGTGCGCGGGCTACACATCCGACCGGCGCCTAAGCTTTCGCGGCAAGCTGGTGACCGTGGGCTACAGCTACAGGCAGGGCAAGAAACAGCCTCTGACGCAGGACATGCGCCGGATCCTTCAGGACTACCAGGAGGCCTGCGCGTCCCCGCCGGGCGGGTGATCAGGCAGTGCGCGTGCGCGCCCAGGTCACACCGCGAAGCGGAACAGGATCACATCGCCGTCCTTGACCAGATACTCCCGGCCCTCCAGGCGCATCTTTCCGGCGTCCTTGGCGCCCGCTTCGCCGCCGCACGCCTCGTAGTCGCCGATCGAGATGGTCTCGGCGCGAATGAAGCCGCGCTCGAAATCCGTATGAATCGCGGCCGCCGCCTTCGGTGCCTTGGTGTTGCGCCTGACCGTCCAGGCGCGTGCTTCCTTCGGCCCCGCGGTGAAGAAGGTGACCAGATCGAGCAGTTCGTAGCCGGCCCGAATCAGTCTGTTGAGCCCGGGCTCTTCAAGACCGAGCGCTGCCAGGTATTCGGTTTGTTCGGCCTCTTCGAGCTGCGCCAGCTCGGCCTCGATTTCGGCGCAGATGATGATCACCCCCGCCCCTTCGGCCTCGGCTCTGGCGATAACCAGATCGGAATAAGAGTTGCCCGTCGCGCTCGACGCTTCGTCGACATTGCAGACATAGAGC
>JBPCWF010000749.1:0-9319 GCA_051009775.1 Hyphomicrobiales bacterium
GTGCCGGCCAGATAATTGCCGCTCGCCACCACGGCGACCGCGATGCCGCGCCTGCGCGCAAACCAGTGGGAAACGTCCGCCACCAGCGGTCCGAAAGTGACCGAACTGCCGAGAAAGCCGATCAGCACCGCCTGGGCCAGGATGAACTGCCACATGGCGGTCGCGTTGGCGGCCGCCGTATAACCGAGCCCGAGCATGACCGCGCCGATCATGAGCGGGATCGTGATGCCGAAGCGGTCGGCCAGACGGCCGAGCGCCACGCCGCCGGTGGCGGCGCCGATCATGGTGGCGAAATAGGGCAGGGAGGCGCCGCCGCGGTCAACGCCGAATTCGGCTTCGATGGCTGGCAGGGCGACCACCACCGACCACAGGCCGACCCCGCCGACGGTGCTGAGCGTCACCGAAACGGCGAGCCGCCGCCAGGCATAGCCGCTGTCGGGCGCGTAGGCGGAATGTGGGGCCGCATGGATGGTCATGCCGACTGGGCTCCGGGCGTCCGGGTTGCAACAGGTGTTCAGATCCAAGGGCGCTCGGGATGGAAGGGGCGCGGGTGAACCCCGCGCCGAACCCGGAGCGGCGGCACCATAGCGTCAATCCGCGCGGCGGTGAAGCCGCTTCCAGGCGTCCGCAAACCCTATGCCGCCTGAACGATGCTCTATCGTCCGGCGAGTGCGTCGGCGAGCTTGGCGATGGTCTTCTGATAGACGGTCGCCCGGTTCCACTTCTTCAGAACCTCGTAATTGTGCGAGCCGGGCCGCCAGCGCTCGCCGCGCCGCCAGCCGTTGCCCTGGAACCAGGCGGCCGTCGAGGCGAGCACATCCGGCACCGAGCCGTAGAGGTCGCGTTTCCTGTTGCCGTCGAAGCTGACCGCATAGTCGACATAACGCGAGGCGAGGAACTGGGTCTGGCCGATCTCTCCGGCCCAGGCGCCAACCATCTGCTCGGCGCGCAGGTCGCCTTTCTCGACGATCTTCAAGGCGCTAATCAACTCGTTGGTGAAGAACTCCGTGCGCCGGCAGTCATAGGCGAGCGTGGCCAGCGAGCGGAAGATGGGCTTGTTGCCCATGAAATGGCCGAAGGCGGTCTCCAGGCCCCATATGGCGGTGAGGATCTCCTTCGGAACGCCGTATGTCTTCTCGACGCGCGCAAAGGTGCGCGCATGCTTTTTCATCTTTTTCCGGCCGATGCGCTGCATGCCCTGAGTGCGGCGCTTGTAGAACTTCTCGAAGCTCTGCTTGAACGTCTTCTGGCTGCGGTCGAGCCGGATCACCTTCTTGCTGTAGGTGACACCGTTCAGGGAAGAGGACAGGGTACGCCGCGAAAACCCTTCGGCCCGCATGTCTTTCTTGAACTGGGCGAGCCATTTGTTGAAGCCGGCCCCGGTATTGCCGCATGTCCTGGCATTCGCCTGACCGGCGATCGTCACGCAAAATAAGACCGTCGCAACTAATCTGAGCATGTGGAAAGTCCTGGCGTCGATGATATGTAACTCTCAAGGCTGCCCGGTTCGCGCCGGGCGGCCCCGGGGAATCTATATACGCATCCTGTCGCGAAATGTCTGCCTTTCGTTGCGCCGGAATGCCTGTTAAGCCGGCAGGGGCGCAGCCAGGACAGGCAAGACGGCGGCAATTCGCCCGCAACGGGAACCGCCGTCTTAACTCAGTTTATGTTTTTGGCTTCGCCAACGAGGAATACGCTATCATTCTGCGTCAAATTTTTGGGTTCAATCTGGGTACGGCGATTCGATGACCAGGGTCTTTATCAGTCATTCAAACCTGGACGATGACAATGCTGCAGACTTGAAGTCCTGGCTCGGTCCCCAGGGCTTCGAATATTCCGTTCTCGAGTTCGACAAGCACTCCGGAAGCGGAGCCGGCGACCATTGGGAATACCGGCTTCACCGGGAGCTCGAGAAGGCGGATGCGCTCATCGTCATCCTGACCTCGAACTGGCTCAAGTCGAAATGGTGCTTTGCGGAGTTCACGCAAGCCCGGGCCCTGGGCAAGCCGATCTTCCCGGTGATCGATGCGCTCGATGCCGACACCACGATCGCGCCGGATGTCGACCATATCGACCTGACAAAAGATCGGGAGGCCGGGCTTCGCAAGCTCAGTGCGGGTCTCACCGGGCTTTCGCTCAGCGCCCACGGCCAGTTTTCGTGGGATCCGGGACGGCCGCCCTATCCGGGCCTGCGCGCACTGCAGGACGAGGACGCCGCCGTCTGCTTCGGCCGTGATGACGATATCCGCCAGTTGATCGAGCGGCTCAATGCGACGCGGGTGCAGGGCGGCAGGCGGTTGATCGCCATGATCGGCGCGTCGGGGACGGGCAAGTCCTCGTTCCTGTGTGCAGGGGTCGTGCCGCGGCTTCGCCGAGACGCATCGAAATGGATCGCACTGGCGCCGTTCCGGCCGATGGAGCGGCCGCTCGACGAGCTGGCCGGTGTGCTGGCGTCGGCTATGGGCGAGGACATCGATGCCGCCGACATCCGGCAGCGGCTGACCGCCAAGGATTTCGGCCTGGCGTTCAGGATGATCGTCGACGATCTTCGCGCCCGGCGCGATGCGTTCTCGGCTTATGTGGTGGTCGCCATAGACCGGGCGGAAGAGCTTTTCGCCGTGTCGCCGCCGGAAGAAACGGCGCAGTTCCTCCACGGCCTGAACAGCATTCTCAGCACCGATATGCCGGTGCTTGTGATCATGTCTCTCAAGTCGGACAGCGTCGGCGCGCTTCAACGGGCCGAGCAGCTCGCCCCCGGTTTCGATCAGTTCCACCTGGAGCCGCTTCCGCCGGCCCGCATCCAGCAGGTCATCGAGGGCCCGGCGCGGGTCGCCGGCTTCAAGGTCGATCCGGGCCTGGTCGCGCGGGTAAAGCAGGATGCGGCCACGGAGGATGCGCTTCCGCTCCTGGCGGTCGCCTTGCACGAGCTGCACAAGCGGGCCGGACCCGGCGGCCAGTTGAGCGTCAAGGACTATGAAGACCTGGGCGACGCGGACGGCCACCGGTCGCCGCTCCAGAACGCGCTGTGCCACTCGGCGGACGCCGTGCTGGAGGCCGCGGCGCCGTCGGACAAGGACCTGAGCGCGCTGCGCAAGGCCTTCGTGCCGTCCATGGCGGAGATCGGCGGCGACGGCCGGTATGTCAGCCGTCCGGCAAAATGGAGCACTCTTCCGCAGGAAGCGCATGGGCTGCTTGAAAAACTTGCCGATGCGGGGCTTCTGGCCTTCCGGCAGAACGGCGATGAACGGATCGTCGAAGTGACCCATGACGCGCTCCTGCGCAGATGGCCGAGGCTCTCCGCCTGGCTTGAGGAGGGGCGTGAATTCTATGCGGTGAAGAGCCAGCTCGAACGCGACGCGGCTGACTGGCGGCGCGCCGCTTCGCCGGCCGACAAGGACGCGGCGCTGCTCAAGACCGCCAAGCTCAATCGCGTCCGCGAATGGCTGAAGCTCTACCCGCAACATCTGTCGGACACCGAAAACCAGTTCATTTCCGCGAGCATCGAGCGCGAACGCCTCAAGCAAAGAGCGCTGATGCGCGGGCAGCTCCAATCCGTATGGCGGCGCATGCTGTCGCGCGCCGCCATGGGCGGGCTGGCCGTTGCGGCCGTCCTGTTCGCGGTCGTGGCATGGCAATGGTTCGTGGCGCTGGATGCGAAGCGGGATGCGACCGCCCTGCGTGAGGCCGCCGAGACGGCACGGCAGGCCGCCGATGCCTCGGCAAAGGCCGCGAACGCCGAGCGGCAGGCCGCCGAAGCCGCCAAAGCGGAGCTCGAACAGGCGCGCGGTACGGCCCAGTCCGAGCAGGCCGTAGCCAAGGACGAACAGAGCAGGGCCAGCCGGCAGAGGGATGCGGCGCTGGCAACGCAGAATAGACATCTCGGCGGGCTGTCGGCATTGGAACTGCGTGCCGGAAATACGGTGATCGCGACGCTGCTCGGGCTCGAGGCCACAGGGGACGGGACGGGGGATGCCGATCCGGCCGGTGGCGTCCGCGTTGAACGAAATCTGTTCCATGCGGCGACGGCCCTGCCGGAGCAGGTTACGCTTTTGAGAGGACGCGGCAGGAAGTTCACCTCGTCCCGGTTCAGCCCGGACGGGTCACGCCTTTTGACGATGGGCGAAAACCAGAGCTCGATCCGCCTTTGGGACCTCACGCGCAACGGTGCCCTGCTGGAGATCGCGGACACACAGGGCCAGCCGATCAACGCCGCCAAGTTCAGCGCGGATGGCCGGCGCCTGGTCACCGCCTCGTCAAGCGGGCTGGCGCAGGTCTGGGACGCGCGGACCGGTCTTCGGCTCCTGACCCTGAGCGGGCACACGCAAGCCGTGACGGATGCCGCGTTCAGCCGCGACGGCGCGCGGATCGCCACTGCGTCGCGGGACGGAACCGCGCGCGTCTGGGATGCCCGGAGCGGCGCGGTGCTGGCGACGCTGACCAACATTGACGGTCAGCCGCAGCTCACGCGGTCGGCGGCATCGAACAGCCGGCACGGGCCGGGTCCGGGCAGGGCGGCGAAGGTCGCCTTCGGTCCGGACGGCCTGCATGTGCTCACCGTCAGCGACGTGGTCGGCCTCTGGGAGGTCGAGAGCGGAGACAACATCCAGAGTTTGAAGGCGGAAGGTTACTACGCCTATTTCGAAAACGCCGAGATCAGCCCGGACGGAACGCGGGTCGTCGCCGAGACCGGGGTCGCCCCGGAGGGCGCGCTCTACGCCACCGCCTACGGACCCCATCCGCGGATGCAGTTCTGGGACATCGAGTCGGGGCTGGAACTGACCGACAACGGGATCGCGGCGCCGGCCAGGGATCCGAAGGGTCCGACGGACCCGGCGAGCTTCGCCGCCCCGTGGCTCAGTGCGGTGAGGTCTTCGCTCACCCCTGCCAATTTCAGCGCGGACGGCAGCAGGCTGATCGCGCCTTATGCCGATGGCACGGCGCATATCTGGGACACCAAGGCGGGCGGCACCATCGGCGTTCTGAACGCGCGCGGCGCGGTCAAGGCAGCACGGTTCAGCGGAGACGGTTCGCGCATTCTCACCGTGACCGCCAAGCCCAGCCTCATGGAGGTCTGGGACGCCAGGACGCTGTCGGTGATCGCGGTGCTGGAATCGGATGGCGCGGCGATCACGGATGCGGTTTTCAGCCCGGACGGGTTCCAGGTGGCGGTCACCTATGACGACGGCACGTTGCGGGTCTGGCGGATGGGCCAGCCCTGGACGCTCGCCATCAAGCCGCGGCGCTCGCACCCGCCGTTCGACGCGGTCCTGAGCCCGGACGGCAGCCAGATCCTGGCGATCAGCAAACACGGCGCCGCGCATCTTTACGATGCCGAGACGGGCGTGATGATCACCACCGTCAACAGTGGCGGTGAACCGGTGACAGGCGCCGCCTTCAGCCCCGACGGCCGCAGCATCGTGCTGGCGACGGGCAAGGTGGCAAGTGTCTGGGACGCGCGCACAAGCGAGAAATTCGCCACGTTCAAAGGCCATTCCGCGCCGATCACCTCGGTGCGGTTCACCAGCGACGGCAAGAGGGTCGTGTCGGTCGGGGCGGGCTCCGCCATGCATGTGTGGGATCCGCGTTCGAGCGAGAAACTGTCGACCGTCAATTTCGGCTACAGATACCGCACCGCCTCGATCAGCGGCGACGGGACGCGGTTTCTCGGCGTCATTTCTGAATCGAGCTCGAAGGCCGATCTCTGGGACGTGACCGACCGCGCGAAGGTCGCCGAACTCAGGACAACCGCCTTCTGGCGCAACTTCGCCGCGCTCGCCCAGGGTGGCCGGCTGGTCGGCGACCTGAGCCAGGACGGTTCGCTCGGCGTGCTGCGCGCCGCCAACACCAAGACGCTCTCGGTGTGGAACGCGGGAACCGGCGCCGCGCTCAACAACCTGACCGGACATAGCCGGGCCGTGCGCGGGGTCTCGATCAGCCCGAACGGCGAGCGCATCCTGACCGCGTCGGAAGACGGAACGGCCAGACTGTGGTCGGCGAAAACGGGCCGGGAAATCGTCGTCTATCGCGGCCATTCCGATTACGTCAACAGCGTCGCCTTCAGCACGAAGGGCAATCTCGCGGCGACCACGTCCGACGACGGGACGATCCGGGTGTGGCCGAGTTTCCAGACGACCGGGGCGCTGGTCGGGCATGCGCGCGAGGCCGTGCCGCGCTGTCTGACGCGCGAAGAGCGCGAGGCGTTCTTCCTGACGCCCGAGCCGCCGGAGTGGTGCATCACCATGAGGAAGCGGCCCTATCACACCAATGCGTGGCGCCAGTGGCTTGCGGACAAGGCCGAGGGCAAGACAGCGCCGATGCCGCAATAGAGCGGCCGGTGCATGGTCGCGGGCCGGCCGGTGGTGGAAGACCGCCATGGGGCAAGAGCGGACATAGCGTTTCAGGGTCCGGGCAGCGCCATCAGCGGGCATTCGGACACGGGACAGGGCGGCCGGTGCTGTTCGACGGGCGGGAACGAGCACTTTCAAACACACTTCATCGGTTCGAGAGCCGATGGAAGTCTGCTCTAGTCACGGCCGGTCAGGAAATCCCAGAGCGATCTGGCGCGTTGTCCGGCGCTTTCGATAAACTCCCTCGAGTAATTCCATGCGGACCCGGACGGAGCGTTGGATTCCTCCGGTTCTTCGGCGAAGTTATTTGACGGCTCATTGGTGTTGGCCACAGGCTCAACAAGGGCACCCTTACCGTCATCTTCGGACAGCGCGGTCGTTCCGTCAGGCGTTCGGGCCGGGGCATCGTCTTTGGCGACGGTAAGCGTTGCGGCAGTGCCGCCGGCTGAGACGGGTGTGCCTGCGCTCTTGCCGGCAGCCCCGGTGGTCTCGGCGGATGCCTCCAAATGCGCGGGCTCCGGCTTGGATGGGAGCGTCGACGCAACTGACATGAGCCGGCTGTCGGCCTTGTCACTCCGCGCGACCGTCAATGCCACATCGGGAAATGCCAGAAGGTTGGCCTTCGCGGCGCGGTTCACTTCCTGACTGATATCTGCCGCCGAACGGTCGGGCCGATCCAAGGCAGTGATGGCAGCCGCGACGGAAACCACCGCTATGACGGCTATTGCCGAGCACAGGACCTCAATCTTCTTTGATGCGACCGGTTTCATTGCTTCGCTCCCTGCCTGGATAGGTCGGCTCGGTGGTCTCTCGCTTGGAGCCTTGAGGTGGGAGACGGAGCCGCTCAGGCCATCGAAGTTCAAGTATGCGCCCCCGTTCGCGCAAAAGCAAACGAGGGGAGGTTACATCGCCGTTGGCTGATGCGAACTGACACGCATACCCCATGCGGATCACTTTCACCGGAGCTTAATTCGGCGGCTACCGTCCGCTTTTGCGGGCATAGAGGCCGGTAGCCGACATATCACGTTGAACTCAGTCCGTGGTACGGTCCAGTCTAGGCTTAATCAAAGGGAGGTGATGATGCGGAAAGCACAGAAGATTTTGGTCAGTGCCGGACTTGGCATTGCTGCCGCGGTGGCTTTGGTGATTTCGAGCGAACGAAACTCGCTAGCCCAAGGCTCCACCTATACGCCGCAATTCAACGACAAAGGTGAACTTCTCCAGCCCAAAGACCATCTCTGGCGCGAATGGATCTATGTCGGTTCACTGGTGACGCCAAACGCGTTGAATGATGGGAACGCTCCGTTTCCGGAACAGCATATGATCTACATCGATCCGTTGAGTTGGGCGCATTACAAGAAAACCGGTGAGTTCCGTGAAGGGACCGTCATTGCCAAGGAGCTGACGCGGGTTCGCGCACCGGACGGAGCCAACGAAAACGGCTCAACGGATGAGGTCAGCGGCACAGGGTATTTTATGGGCGAGTATTCCGGCTTTGAGATCACCATCAAGAGCAAGAAACTCTATCCCGATGAACCGGGAAATTGGGCCTACTACACGTTCGGCCACAGACCTGAACCCTACGACCTGAGCGCCAAGAGGCAGCCGGCCGAGGCCTGCAATGCCTGCCATGAAACCTCGGCCGCGGAGGACTTTGTGTTCACCCAGTTCTACCCGGTGCTGCGCGCGGCAAAGCCGAAGTGAGGAGGCCATTGGTGAAGACAATTGCAACTATCGTGGCAGCGGTTGGACTTGCCGCCGTGCTGTTCGCAAGAGGTAGCCTGGGCGCAGAGTCATTCTCGCCCTATGTGGATGAAAAGGGCAGTATCACCATCCCGAAGGACTATCGCAGTTGGCGATTTCTTGGAACCTGGGCTGTGGCGACGGACGAAGATGACGAAGTGGGTTCAAAGGGCTTTCACAATGTCTATACGCAACCGGAAACGGTTGCGGCCTTCCGTTCGACCGGAAAGTTTCCAGATGGGGCCGTGTTGGTGAAGGAGTTGCTTAAAGCAAAGACCGACACCATGACCACCGGTGAGGTCAGTCATGCCACCGAGACGGAAGGTTGGTTCATCATGATCAAGGACACCCAGGGCAGGTTCAAGGGCAATGGCCTTTGGGGCGACGGCTGGGGTTGGGCCCTGTTCAATGCCGACGATCCCACCGCGACCGCGACGGAGGATTACAAGGAAGAATGCATCCCCTGCCATGTGCCAGCCGAGAAAGATGACTGGATTTACGTGAGAGGCTATCCGGAACTGAAAAACTGACCGGGTGGTGCAGCCGCAGCCGGCGGGCGATTCCCGATCAGGGCCGGATCTGTAGAAGGAACGATGCCCTGATCGAGAGCGCTCCCTGCGTCCGGAAGTGTGCTGCTCGCTGCGAGCGTGGCAACCGTGCTTGCGTGGGCGACCGGTCTCCTGCCGGAGCGACAGATGTTAAGGCCGCTTGGGGAGCAGCTTTGAGTCAGGGTTGACGGCTCGTACGGATTTCCTCTGCGCGTTTGCGCAGAGCCAGTGCTTCAACCTGCTTGCTGTTGCTCCGAAGCGTCTCCGCCAGAGCGTCCAGGCTGTCGGCAACCAGCAGGTGATCCGAACCCAAGCTGCGTTCGCGGATCGCAAGGGCGCGCCGATAGAGCGATTCCGCCTGGGCGAACTTGCCCTGAGCATGGTGAACCAGGGCAAAATTGCCAAGCGCTGTTGCAAGGTCGGGGTGTTGGGGGCCCATGGCATGCTCCAGGATCTCCGTGCTCCGTCGTTGGAGAGTTTCAGCCTCGGGCAAACGCTTTTGCTCCAGGTACAAAAGGGCAAGCGCGCTGAGTGCGCGCGCAACAGCAGGATGCCTCGGGTCCAGGACCCGCTCCCAGATGCCTATCGCCCGCGTCAGCAAGGCTTCGGCCTCGTCCAGGCGCATCTGCTGGACGTACAGCTCCGCCAAGCTGACCAGAGTGCCGGCAACGGCTCCCGTAT